>JAKAIZ010000250.1 GCA_021814065.1 Nitrospirota bacterium
GCTCATCTCCCTGAAAAGCCGTATATTCTGGAAGGTCCTCGATATGCCGAGACGATTGATCCTGTCGGCAGACATCCCGGTGATCTCTTTTTCGCGGAGGACAATGCCGCCCTTCGTCGGCTTCAGAAACCCCGTGAGGCAGTTGAAGAGGGTCGTCTTGCCTGCGCCGTTCGGTCCGATGATGCTCTGGATAGCGCCGTTTTTTACAGAAAAACTGATCTCTTCGATCGCCCTTATGCCGCCGAAGTGCTTCGAAAGGCCCCTAACTTCCAAGTGATACATTTTTTCTCCCGAAAAGTCCCTGCGGCCTGAATACCATAAGAAGCACGAGCCCCGATCCCACCGCGATCATCCTGTACATCTGCGCCTCTCTCAGCAGTTCCGGAAGAAACACGAGCACCACCGCGCCGGTAATTGCCCCGGTAATGCTCCCTATCCCTCCGATGATCACCATGCACAGGATCAGGACCGATTCCATAAAGGTAAAACTCTCCGGCGAGACGAACCTCATCTTCGCCGCGAAAAGACAGCCGGCGATCCCGGCCCAGAACGCCCCGAATGCACAGGCATACAGCTTGTACCTCATCGTGCTGATCCCCATCGCCGCGGAGGCGATCTCGTCTTCCCGTATCGCGATCCAGGCCCTTCCTATCTTCGAGTCTTCCACCCTTCGCATCACAAAAACCGTAATGACTACAAAGGCCAAGACGAGGTAATAATATGAAGAGAGGTCCCCCAGTTTCGCGCCGAACAAAGAGGGCGCTTCGATGCCTGATATGCCGTTGGGCCCTTTCGTGAGACTGTCCCAGTTGTTCAGGACGAGGCGCACGATCTCCCCGAACC
Organism: Nitrospirota bacterium; assembly: GCA_021814065.1. GTDB lineage: Bacteria > Nitrospirota > Thermodesulfovibrionia > Thermodesulfovibrionales > UBA6898 > Sulfobium. The sequence goes on from JAKAIZ010000250.1 coordinate 844, forward strand.
CGAGCGTCACGATCGCGAGGTAGTCTCCTTTCAAGCGCACTGCCGGAAAGGCCAGAAGAAATCCGGCGACCGTCGTAATGCCGACCGACAGCGGCAGCGCCGACCAAAAGCCGAGGCCGAGCGCTGTGTTCAGAAGGGCATAACTATAAGCCCCTATCGCGTAAAAGGCTGCGAACCCCAGATTCAGGAGGCCGGTATAGCCGACCACAACATTCAGACCGAGGGCGAGGATCACATAGATGCCGGAAAGGACCGCTACGTCCACCCAGTAATTATCGACCGCAAAGGGGACGGCAAGCAGCGGCAGCAGCAGGACCGGCGAAAAGCGGCCCCACTTCCGGGCAGTATTTTGCAGTCTCTCCATCCGCGGCGTCATCTTTCTTAGTCTGTTCGAAACGTACGTCAGGAAAGGGATGGAGACGGCAAGGGTGACGAAGAGAATGCCTGCGGCGCGGCATCCCCGGAAAGGAAGGAACAGGAAGGAAAACCAGAATGCCGTGAGCAGGGGCAGAGAGTATTTCTTTGCGTTCCGGCCGATACCGCCCATGACCTCAGATTTTTTCTTCGGGGGCCTTCCCGAAAAGCCCGCCGGGCCTCACAAGAAGGATCACGATCAGGATAAGGAACGCATATGCGTCCTTGTATTCGCTCGAGACGTAACTGGCGCCGAGACTCTCCACCAGTCCAAGGAGAATGCCGCCGAACATCGCGCCCGGGATGCTGCCTATGCCGCCCAACACAGCCGCAGTGAACGCCTTGATGCCGGCGATATACCCTATGAAATAATTGACGAGCCCATAGTACGCAGCAACCATCACCCCGGCCACCGCAGCCAGTCCCGACCCGACGACAAACGTGATCGAGATGACCCTGTCGACATTAATGCCGAGCAGGGACGCCATCGTCTTGTCCTGCGCCACAGCGCGCATCGCCTTTCCGGTCTTCGTCTTCATCACGAAGGCCTGCAGCAGAAGCATCATGACCGCGGAAACAATGATAATAGCCGCCTGCAGATAGCTCACCCTAGTCGAGAGAAACCGGAAACCGCCGGAGCCGAAGAGCGAGGGGAAGACCTTGTCGGTGGCGCCCTGCGTAAGCATCACATAATTCTGAAGGAAGATCGAAACGCCTATCGCACTGATCAGGGGACTTAGTCTCGGGGCGCTCCTCAGAGGCTTGTAGGCGAGTTTTTCGACTGTAAACCCGTAGGCCGAGCAGATTACCACTGCGAGCACGACTACGAGAAGAAGGGTCAGCGGCAGGCTTACCGCGGTAAGTCCGATCGCGGTGAAGAAGGCCAGGAGGATGATGCCTAGATAGGCCCCGATCATATAGATCTCCCCGTGGGCGAAGTTGATCAGTTCGAGGATGCCGTAGACCATGGTATAGCCGAGCGCGATAAGGGCATAGACACTTCCGAGCGTAAGACCGTTGATGATCTGTTGCAGCAGCACAGGGAATATTAACAGAAACAGAACCGATTTTCAAAAAATGGAGGGCCTGCAACCAACTCACTTTTTCAATTGTCTGTCTCCGCAGAGCCGTCATCCGATACTCCATATCCCTTTGTGTTATTTCATCGCTGGCATTGCTTGATCTGTTGTTTGGAGATATATTGGAAACAGGAGAACCTGCTGCCGCCGTTTGGCGTCCGGGGTGACGGAAGAAAAGAAAAAGACTGGAAATGAACTGGACGAGACGATATGGGCCCTATGGGCCCTGGCCTTCATTGGTAAAGAGCAGGCCCGCAAGTATGCCACATCCCAAAACTGCCGTTTTGTCATTCTCTCAAATGGCTTCACGCAAAAGAGATCATTCAGCGACAAGGGCCATTTCATATTCTGCAAAGCGAGGAGACAGCGCAGCGGTTTGATGCGGGCCTGATTGATCTTATTGCAAATGCAGAATACAAAATCATTAATGTGGTAATCGACAAGAAACCTTCTTTGAGCCCAGAATAGCAATGGCCAGCCGGAGCCGCGCTGGAGTGTCCATTATTTGAAGGGCGCTGCCGATCTTATCCTCTGCGGTTTTTCCGACGTATGCGAGTGCGCCGGATATGTCTCCATTTTGCATGGCTGTGGCGAGCCCCGTGATGGCCTGCTGCGGAGAATTGACGCTTGCGGTTGTCCCTCCGGTATTGCCCGCTCCACCCTGTCCGCCGCAGCCCTGAATCCAGACCGCTGCAAGAGAAAACAGCAGGACTATCAAAAGTTTTCTTCCCATCAGAAAAATTACATCCTCGTTAAAGGTCAGTATCAATAACAATGTAACCGACAAGGCAGGATTTAATCCATTGTGCGAAGAAAGGGCGGTTTCGCTTCCTGATCGTGTCCCTCACCCTGCCCTCGTACCACTCGAGCACTGACAACGCCGAGGGTTCTTTATCGATGATCCCGTCGCTCGCAAGGCGTTTCAAGCCTTTGTCAAAGCTTTTTCGCCGGTTTTTTCTGAACTGTCTTCTGCAAATAATATATAATATCCAAAAACCCGGGAGGTGCTTTTGAAACCGAAGGTCTTTGTGGAGATGGCGTCGCGCGTCAAAAATCTTCCCCCTTATCTTTTTGCATCTATCGATAAAATGAAGCAGGAGGCGCGGGCAAGAGGGGTCGATGTGATAGATATGAGCATCGGCGACCCGGACCTGCCGACGCCGTCCCATATCGTCGAAGCCATGAAGCGGGCCGTCGAAAAGCCGGAACACCACCGCTACCCGTCATATGAGGGAATGCTTTCGTTCAGACAGGCGGTTGCAGACTGGTACAGG
>JAKAIZ010000251.1 GCA_021814065.1 Nitrospirota bacterium
CACCGTTTTTGATCTCCACCTTTGCACCGGGAACGAGCTGCAGCTGACCGTCGGTCACCACTGTTTCACCCGGGCTCAGACCTTTTTCGATGACGGTCTCGTCGTTGACCGTCATGCCGGCAGTAACCGGACGGGACTCCGCGGTGCCGTCGCTCCTGACAACGAAGACGTACTGACCGTCCTGACCCGTCTGGACCGCGGCAGTCGGCACCAGCAGGGCGTTCGGCCGGGTCGCAAGAGTAAGGGTCGCGGTCACGAACTGCCCCGGCCAGAGTCTTTTAAGGGTATTGAGAAAAGTCCCCTTCAGCTTGATGGTGCCTGTGGAGAGATCCACCGCATTGTCGACGAAGCTGAGAATGCCTTCTTCGGGGTGCTTATCTTCCTTCGAAACACGTGCTTCCACCTTCAGTTTGCCCGCCGCCATATATTCTTTTATTTCGGAGAGATACTGCTCGGGCACGGAGAAGGTCACATATATCGGCTGCATCTGGTTGATCACCACCATCGCCGTATCCGCGTTTGCCTTGATGAGATTGCCCTCATTGGCCATCAGACTGCCGGTGCGGCCGCTTATCGGGGAATAAATATAGCAATACTTCAGCTGGAGACGCGCATTGTCGAGCACCGCCTGGTCCGACGCAACCGTTGCCTCGAGGGCAGTTGCATTTGTGCGGTACTGCTCATACTGCTCCCGGGCAACGTACCCCTTCTTCACGAGCTCTTCGTAGCGGCCGGCATCTTTTCGCGCATTCTCCATCTGCGCCCTGTCCTTTGCGAGGTTTGCCTCGGCCTGCTTGACCTGGGCCTCGTAGGTCCTCGGGTCGATCGTGAAAAGGAGCGCCCCTTTTGCCACATCCTGACCTTCCCTGAAATGGACCCTCTGAAGCACCCCTCCTATCTGTGACTTGACCTGTATCGTCGAAACTGCTTCGACGTTCCCTACTGCCGTCAGCTGCACAGGGACTGTCTTCTGGGTCACATTCCCCACAGTGACAGGAACAACCGGCTTTTTTGGTAACTGACTTGAATTCCCTCTCGAACACGAAACAAGAAGCGCCGCCGATAAGGCAAGGACGACGAAGCCCGCCGATAGCATGCTGGATTTCCCGTACCCCGGATCTTGTATCATCGAATTTTTCTCCTTCATCCCGCATACACGCTTTCTTATAGAGCGCGGCGCGCACACAGGGCAGGCTATGTTAGCGTTCACTTACATTTTACTTTATGACAACGCCCGGTTTTTTGTCAATGAGAAATTCCCGGCACGGCATTTCAGTGGTGATGCGCCGGCTGCGAACTTCTGACGGTGCAGTAAGTGGCATTTGCTTCACATTCCGCGCACTCCATCTGTATCACGGAATGACGGATGCCGAGGTCGGAGAGTCTGTGTTCGATGTCCTTTCTTATCCCGTCGGCTTCGCTGATCTTCTGGTCGGTCACCTGCACATGGCCGGAGAAGGCGGGTATGCCGTGACCGATGGACCAGACGTGGACATCGTGCACGCAGACAACCCCCGGGATTTCCGCGATAAGTGAAGAGATCTCTTCTGCGTGGAAACCCGCGGGGCTTAGTTCCAGAAAGATCCAGAGAGCCTCCTTGATGACGCGTCCGCCACCGATGATTATCATCACCCCTACGAGACAGCTCGCGAGGGGATCGGCAAACTCCCAGCCGGTAAACTGAATGACGACGCCGGCCGCGATGACGCCAATTGACGAGATGGTATCACCGAGTACGTGGAGCCACGCGCTCTGGAGATTCAGGTCTTTGTGTCCCCTGCTGAGGATAAAAGCCATCACGACGTTCCCGATGAGACCGGCCGTAGCCACTATCAGCATCAGCGAGGAATTGACGGGGGGCGGCGAAACTAAACGGGAGTACGCCTCCATGAAGATAAATATCGCCATTACGACGAGCGAGACGCCGTTGATCAGGGCCGCCAGAAGGCCGATTCGCTGGTAGCCGTACGTCGCGCGGTAGTCCGAAGGCCGCTTCATGACCATCGCTGCAACGAGGCTCAGTCCGAGCGCAAAGGCGTCGGTGAGAACGTGGCCGGCATCGCTCAGGAGCGCGAGACTGTTGCTGAGAAGTCCGCCGGCGACTTCCCCGGCAAGGATGAACAACGTGACAACGAGACTCCAGACGAGCCTTTTTTCAGCAGTGTGGGATTTTGCCATCTGCTACTATTATAGCCTGACTGCGGCGGAACAAGAGCAACTTTGCCGGGCAAGGTCAATCCGCCGGAGGGAAACCACTTTGCGCATGTACCTCCCGCCTCAAGAAGACCCGAAACGATCAGTCGATGAATATGTAGTCTGCGTCTGCGGAAGTGATCGAGGCCCTTTTTGTCGCGTCCGGCACTGCGGGCAGCACGACCCTTAACGTATAGGACGAACTCTGTTTGACCTGTTCCGGAATTCCCCTCTTCCACGCATGCCCGATGCCCGACAGGACAACCATCTTCTCCCCCGGGTGCTTTTTCATATACCGGAGGAGGTGCCATGCCATCGACTTGTCCCATACCATCTGCGCCTCGCAGAAATGGACGAAGGAGTCTTTCTCCGCCGCATGTGCCTCATAGACTTTCTTGATGAAGTCCATGTACTTCTGGTCCACATCGCAGCTTATGCCGGGCGGCAACTGCGCCAATTCCTGCCGGGTGAGAGAAGCGAACCCGGTTGTGGCCACTTTTCTGGAGATGGCATCGGGTACGTTAAGTCCGACCATCGGGATGGAATGACTCCTCGCATAAAGGAAGATGTCACCGTACAAAGGCCATGGCATACGCCAGTTGTCGTAGTAGACCCTGACGAATTTTGCCTTATCGAGCTTTCCGTCGTTCCATTCGTCGAGGTCCTTCTGGCTATCCGCCCTGAACATCTCGAACCCTATGCCGAAACGGACGTCTTTTTCATGAAGCGCCCTGATGACATCGAGTTCGGACTGGTGGTCTTTCATGCTGTCATGGACCTCGCCGACGAAGACTATGTCGGCGTTTCTCAGGTCGTCGATCATCTCCGCGAAGGGAATCACCTTGCCGTCATGCAGTCTCAGGGCATGGCGAAATGCCGACGCATCGCGCGAGGTACAAGACACCGCAAGCAAAATACAAAGTACGCAGATATGAAAATGGAAAGCTTGCTTCGTCATGGTCACATGCTATCGCATTCCGGGATGCGTTTCAAGCGCTGCAGGCAGAGTTGCGCGACAAAATCATTGGCAGGGCAACAAAATATTCGGATATTCCCCCTTTAGCAAAGGGGGATGAAGAGGGATTTTTCAGAATAAACTCTTTCAAAAAATCTTCCCGCGCCCCTGCCTACCGGCAGGCAGGCCTCTTTGCCAAAGAGGGGTTTTCGAAATACCAACTTTCTTGCCGCAGATCCGTTCCCGTCTCCCGGGGTTTACAATTGCATCGCCGTTGCCATAGAATTTTATATGGTCAATTTCCCGTTCTGCGTTTTGGGCATAGGAGGGTATTCAGACGCCGGAAAGACGACCCTTATTGAAAAGGTATTGTCCGAGCTCAAGGGGGAGGGCTTCAGA
>JAKAIZ010000252.1 GCA_021814065.1 Nitrospirota bacterium
CGTCAGGGAACTAAGGGTACTGGATGCGGATATCAGCGCGCTCAAAAGAAACGGTGAAGACATTGTCGCGATATCGAGAGAACTGGACAAAGGGGCGAGATCAAAGGTGGACCGCTTTATTCACACGTCGCAGATAGCCATCCTCATCCTTTTCCCTATGTTTCTGATCATAGGTATCGGTATCTTTCTTTTTATTATTAGTAACGTGGTCAGGCGTCTTGAGGCACTGACCAAAGTGGTGGAAAGGACGGGGGAGGGGAAGTTTTCGCCGCTTGCTGTTCCGGCGATGAACTGGGCGGACAACGACGAGGTGGGGGTACTCATAGGGAAATTCAACGACATGGAAGAGCAACTGGCCCAAAGGGAGAAGGAACTCATTCAGTCGAAGAAGCTGGCGGCTATCGGCACTCTCGCCTCAGGGGTCGCCCACGAGCTCAACAATCCGCTGAATAACATTTTTACGACTTCTCAGAGGCTTATGAAGAAGGCGGGAGATGAGTGCCCGCCGTTTGTGCAGAAGTCCCTGAGCGATATATACAACGAGACGATGAGGGTGAAAAAGATCGTGGGAGACCTCCTCGAATTTGCGCGCGGCAGGGAGCCCCATGTGAGGCCGCTTGAACTCAGAAGGCTCATTCAGGGGGCCTACCGGCATCTGGGGAACTCTGTCGATATAGAGAAGATACAGTTCAGTATGGAGCTGCACCCGCAGGAGGTGGTTATTGAAGGCGACCAGGAACAACTCGAACAGGTATTCATTAATCTGTTCGGTAACGCCGTAGACGCCATGTCGGGAGAGGGGGAGCTGAAGGTCAACGTCGACGAGACTGCGGAAGAGGTTAGTATCAGGGTTTCCGATACCGGAAAAGGCATGTCCTCCGAAACCCTCGAAAAGATATTCGAGCCGTTCTATACGACGAAGGACAAGGGGACCGGACTCGGGCTTGCCATCGTCTTTAATATCGTGCAAAAGCACAACGGCAAAATCGAGGCGGAGAGCGAAAGCGGTAAAGGCGCAATCTTTAGAATTACCTTGCCTAAACAAATGCAGGGTCAATAAAAGATGTATATATTGATATATTTTTGAAGAATGGATAGTCAGCTTTTCGATGGCTGATAATATTAAAGTAGTTTATGAGGGCTAAAGACAAAAGCTCTTCATTAATAAAGATAATGTTAAACTATAGTAAGGATGCGAAGAATGCTGAGAAAGGCGAAATGACATGGCTTTCAGAATTCTTGTTGCCGAAGACGAAGAGATAACCCTGAACAACATTGTTGAGTCCCTTCAGGAAGAGGGATATGAAGTGGTTGGGACAAAAGACGGTCTCGACGCGCTCGCCATGACCGAAAAGGGAACCTTCGATGTGCTGATCACGGATATCAAGATGCCGGGACTGACCGGCCTTGAGCTTCTCTCGAAGGTGAAGGAGCGGTCGCCCGAGATCGAGGTGATTATTATCACAGGGTTCGGCAGCATCAGCTCGGCGGTCGAGGCGATGAAGAGCGGCTCATATGATTATATCACCAAACCCTTCGATCTCGACGAACTCGCTCTCAGGCTTAAGAAGATTCGCGAACAGAAGACCCTGAAGAAGGAAAATATCGCCCTGAAGACGTACTACGGGATGAACAGGGAAGTTCCGATCATTACGAAGAGCGATAGCATGAAAAGGGTTCTTGCAGTCATCGAGGGCATGAAGGGGTCGGATTGTAACGTACTTCTCACCGGCGAAAGCGGGGTGGGAAAGAACCTGATTGCCAAGATTATCCATTCCACAAGCAGAAGGCAGAGCATGCCTTTTCTGTCTATCAACTGCGCGACGCTCACTGAAGATCTCCTGGCCAGCGAACTTTTCGGACACGGGAAAGGGGCCTTTACCGGCGCTATCAAGGCCAAACAGGGTCTGATAGAGATTGCCGACACGGGAACCCTTTTTCTGGACGAAATCGCCGAGATGACACCGAACCTCCAGGCGAAATTGCTGAAAGTGGTCGAAGACGGAGAGTTCTACCGTGTGGGTGAGACGAGGCTGATCAGGGTTGATGTGAGGTTCGTCGCCGCCACCAATCAGGATGTGAAGCGCCTGATTGCGGACGGAAAGTTCAGGGAAGACCTTTATTACCGGCTGAACGTTATGGAGATCCATATCCCGCCCCTGAGGGAGCGGATGGAAGACATCAAGCCCCTCAGCGCATATTTTCTCCAGAAACATTTGCCGAAGGCCAACAAAAAGATCAACGGTTTTACTACAGAAGCGATGGATGTCCTTTTAAATTATAGTTTTCCCGGAAACGTGAGGGAACTCGAAAACATCATCGAAAGGGCGATCATACTCGAAAAAGGCCTGATGATAACGCCGGACAGTCTTCCTCACAGCCTTCAGGTCCTGCATATCGACACCCTCGATTCGGGGAGGGTGTTGACTGTGGATGAACTCGTCAAGGAGTACGCAGAGAAGGTGCTCAAGATCGTGGGCGGCAACAGGACCAAGGCTGCGGAAGTGCTCGGGATATCAAGGACGAGTCTCTGGAAGATATTGAAGGAGGAGTAGTGTTTTTACTGTTCATTTTCTTAACGCAGCTCATGTATCACCTCGAAAATTAATAAAATACATTATAAACAGATAGTTATATTCGTTAGCCACTCTAAAAAACAGTTTTTCCCCCATATCAAGCCGTCCATATTTTAAACGGCTAAAATTGCCGCTCTATTTTCTCGCGTAATTTCAAGGAGTTATCTTCAGGCATGGCTTGTGCTATTCCTATGTTCAAAAAGTTGGAAAAAATCAGGAGGTAATGATGAGGAAACAACTTTTATTTGTAACGTACGAGAGCGAGGACATGGATGAAGGTCTCAGCTATGCGATTGATCTGGCGAAGACGATGGATAAGGACATATCAATCCTCATAGCCAATAACAAGAAGACCCTGAGGGAAAGATTCGACGACCTTATGACCGCAGTCACCTTTGCCGAGGCGGGCGATCACGACACTGCACGCCAGGTCATTGCCGGCGGCGAAGCAGCGGCGGAGGAATCTGCGGACAAAAAGGCCGGCCTGCTTGCGGAAAAGTGCCGGGAGTCCGGGGTGAGCGTGAATATCCATTCAGCCACTGCCGACCTGTTTTCGGCCATCAGGGATTTTCTGGGTCAGAAGTCGGGCATAGACATGGTCCTTCTCAGCCCGAGCATCACCGACAACGGGAATGTTTCGGCAAGGGAACTGAACAAGCTCGTAAGGACGGCCTCAAGGCCGGTCGTGACCATGGCGAGGCAGGCCCCCTTCGTGGCGGTCCATTCCCATTAATAACGAGTGCAGCAGACGTGAAGAAGCAGAGAAAATATTATTTGTAAAAAAGGAGGATTCGGATGTATCTGTATTTACCAGTAGCTTTGACCAGCATTAACATTCTCATCCCTATCGGGCTGGGTCTTGCGGTAGGACTTTTGTCAGGACTTTTCGGCGTTGGGGGGGGGTTCCTTATGACGCCACTTTTAATCATGTTCGGTATCCCTTCGACCGTCG
>JAKAIZ010000253.1 GCA_021814065.1 Nitrospirota bacterium
GAGGAACATGCCCTGGCTGAGGAAAGGAAGACTCAGCTCGTCGGAAAACTGGAAGACGTCAACAGGGAACTGAGCGACTTCGCCCACGTCATTTCCCACGATCTGAAGGCCCCCCTCAGGGCAATCAGTTCACTGGCAAACTGGATTGCGACCGATTATTCCGACAAGTTCGACGAACAAGGCAGGGAAAAGGTTGCCCTCCTGCTGCGCAGGGTAAAGAGGATGCATGACTTTATCGATGCGATTCTGCAGTATTCCCGGATCGGAAAAAGCGGGGAGGAGAGGTCGGAAGTTGACCTCGGCGAACTGGTACACGACGTAATCGATATGATCTCGCCGCCCGCCAATGTTACAATCACAGTCGGGAAAGGGCTGCCGGTACTTTTCTGCGAGAGGACAAGACTCCAACAGGTCTTTCAGAACCTGATCGGCAACGCCGTGAAATTCATGGACAAGCAAGGGGGAGAAATCCGGGTGCAGTATGTCTCCGACAATGCGTATCACCGTTTCAGCGTTTCGGACAGCGGCCCCGGCATCGAAGAAAAACATTTTGACCGGATATTCAAGATATTTCAGACGCTGACGCCACGCGACGAATTCGAGAGCACCGGCGTCGGACTTGCGCTGGTCAAGAAGATAGTAGAAATGTACGGAGGCTCGATATGGGTGGAGTCTGTTATGGGGCAGGGAAGCACATTCACTTTTACCCTTCCGAAGGCATCATCGGATGAAAAGCAGTAGGCCTATATTCCTTGTCGAAGACGATGCGGTCGACCAGATGCTCCTGCAGCGCGCGCTTTCGACCCTGCGGATCAAGAACAGACTGGATGTCGCCAACAACGGCGAGGAGGCCCTCGAACTGCTGGGCAGGAGCAAGAGCGAAGACAGACCCTGCCTCATCCTGATCGACCTCAACATGCCGAGGATGAACGGGCTTGAATTTTTGAAGGCGCTAAGACAGGACGAATCGCTAAGAATGATCCCGGTCATCGTCCTGACGACATCGAAAGAGCAGAAGGACGTCAAAGAAAGTTACCGCCTCGGCGCCGCAGGCTATATGGCGAAACCGGTCGACTATCTGCAGTTCGTGGAGCTGGTGAAAACGATCGACAGGTACTGGTCGCTCTGCGAGCAGCCGGATTAGACGATTGAAAGATAAATCCTGGACAAAATGAAAAGAATAATTAATCGCAGAGACAATGAGACACAGAGAGGGTCTTACGTAGGATACTTTTTCATCTTTCGGTCTCTCTGTGCCTCCGTGGTGAAATTCGCCTCGCTCCGGGCTTTGCCGAATTAGCGAGATGGACAACGTGCGACTGCTCCTGATCGAAGACGACCTAGTCGACCAGATGGCCTTCAAGCGTCTCGTGGCAAACGGGGAACTGCCGTCTGATTGCGAGATCGCCGGTTCTGTTGCACTCGCCCGGGATATCCTCTCCCGCAATACGCCTGACGTCATCATCTCGGATTATCTTTTGGGAGACGGCACTGCCTTCGACATCCTAGATCTGCATATCGACTGCCCGGTGATAATCACGACAGGTGCGGGAGACGAAGAAGTTGCGGTGAAGGCGATAAAGGCAGGGGCCTACGATTACCTGATAAAGGATGCGGCCCAGAACTATCTCAAGATACTCCCGGTCACTATAGAAAAGGCGATCAGACAAAAGAGAAACGAGGAGCGGCACCGTTTTTTAAGCGGCAGGGAGTACGAAGAGGCGCTGCTCGCCGGCGGTCTGGGCTTCGAAGAAACAATGCGGCTGATCGCACGCGCCGCCGATGCGGAATCGCCCGTGCTCCTGACCGGGGAGACCGGCACCGGTAAAAGCCGTGCGGCCAAGGCGATCCACTACGGCAGCCGCGTCCGCACAATGCCTTTCATGGGTATCAACTGTGCGGCGCTGCCCGAAAACCTGATCGAGGCTGAACTCTTCGGATACAGGAGGGGCTCTTTCACCGGCGCGGTGGCGGACAGGAAGGGCATCTTCGAGTTGGCGGAGGGAGGTACCCTCTTCCTCGATGAGATAGGCGAGATGCCTCTTCACCTCCAATCCAAGCTTCTCGGCGTTCTTGAAGACAAGCAGGTGAGGAGGATCGGCGATGAATCCGCGCGACATGTAAATGTCCGTATCATCGCGGCAACCGGTGTCGACGTCGAACACAGCCTTGGACGAACTTTCAGGAAAGACATCTTCTACCGCCTGAGCGTCATAAGGATCCACATGCCGCCCCTTCGGGAAAGGAGGGCCGATATCCCGGAACTCTGTAAATTTGTTTTGAGGGAGATCGCGGAAGGCCGGGACGTGAGGCTTCCGGATTCCGAAGTCGCAAAACTCGTTTCATATGAATGGCCGGGGAACATCAGGGAACTGAAAAACGTTCTCGAAAGGGCGGTTATTCTCCAGGGCAGGGATTTGCGGCCTTCTACCCTTCTCGGCAGCCCGGCGTTGGTATGCGGACCATCAGGGCCGGCCAGGTCGAAAGGCCAAATACCCACTCTTGCGGAAATCGAAAAAAATCACATAAGGCAGTCACTGGAAATTATGTCTCGAAATGTCACGCAGACGGCAAAGGCACTCGGAATATCTCTTTCGACCCTCAAGAGAAAGATAAAAGAATATGGCTTAAAATAGGCTAACGATCCATTTTGACCCGTTCAAAATGGACCGACATTAATAACCTCACTCCATAACGATTTGTTTTTACGTGCTTTCTCGCCTCCCACTCTCTGGCATCGGCTTTGCTTTTTCCAATGCTGACGAACAAATGTTTAAGCAGGGAGGTCGCCAGTGAAAAACATACTTCTTGTCGACGACGATATGCTGCTGAGGCTAGTCGTCATGACAAGCATCGGCCTTACTTTCAAAGACTGTAAAGTTCTGTCTGCAAACAGCGGAAAAGAGGCGATAGACATCCTTAATTCCGAGCAGGTCGACTTCGTGCTTACAGACCTCTTCATGCAGGGGATGGACGGCTTTCAGCTTATCGAATACATCAACACAAATCATCCGGAGATACCCGTTGCGGCCATGTCAGGGGATGGCGGCGCCGCAACAAGGGAGAGGCTGTACGCCCTCGGCATCTCAAAGTTTCTTGAAAAACCTTTTAACCTGAAGGAACTTCATACCACGATCTCGGAACTCCCGGGAATCGGCAAGAGCGCAACTGCAATCTCATTCATAGCTGCATAGGGAAAAAAGATCAGGGGAGGTAATTATGGGCATCAGGGCACTTGGGGAAAGTATCATCCTGCAGTCATTGGAAGATCTCGGAAGCGCGACGTACCGGAAGGAAAGCATCCTTTTTTTCAGCGGGGAGGGATTCAGGCTGTCGGCGAAGATCGCCGGCCTGGACGTCCCCGACATAGAGAAAATCATGGCCCTGTCTAAACTCATCTCTCCGCCGGAGACTCACGGTCTTTCCAGACGTGCAAGGGCTGCCGGAGGCGCACAATGACACACAATAAGCTCAGGACCGGGCTGGTCGTCATCAATGCCGATACAAATAACACAGGTGTAGTCA
>JAKAIZ010000070.1 GCA_021814065.1 Nitrospirota bacterium
TTGTAGTGAAGGAGCTTGTTCTGCGGGTTGAACTCCGGCTCGATCGCCTCGTTCGGGCAGACCAGCGTACAGCTCCCGCAGCCGACACAGTAGCGCTCCATGTCGGTCACCTGCTCCACGACCTGGATAACGGAGCGGCTCGCTACGGGGGTCGGCACCGCGCCTTCGGACTTTACCGTGCGCTGCACCTTCACGGTCGCCTCAATCGCCTTGACCGGGCATACCGCCGTGCACCTGCCGCAGCGTTTGCAGCGGTCGTCCCTCCAGCGGACGATATAGGGGAATTCCCTCAGCGAGAGCTTATGGTTGTTGTCAAGTCTTACCCCTGCTGCTGGTTCCATACCCTCACCTTATCAGCGTTCGGCGAAACAATGACCATATCATATTTCATCGGAAAGATGTCCTCCGGCCTTTCCCTCTTCGGGATTGCCCTGTCGACGCCGCATTCTTCCGACATGAGCGCATATTTGCCCCTCACGCCGCCTACGACACCCGGGCGTAATTTCTTCGAGTCCTGCAGCATGAAACAGGTGCCGTCAGGCGTGAACCCGATCACCATGTTCGGTCCGTCTATGCAGAGGGAGCGCAGCGACTGCTTCATGAGGCGCACAGCTCCGGCATCGGGCCGCCTGTCCATCTCGGCCGCCTTGAGCGGCGTGATCACGTCTTTGTAGTAGTGGAGCGGATAGCCGAGCTGACGCACCGTATAATGCAGTATGTGGGTGAAGACCTCACTGTCGCTGTTATACCCTATGTAGCCTGGGAACCCCCTTGACATGAGATATTCCCGGATCGGCACAAAGGCGGTATTTTCGCCGTTTGTCATCGAAGCATACCCCTGGATAAAGAAGGGATGGCATGCGTAGAGGTTGATCGCGTAGTTGGTATTCTGTCTGCCCTGCGCAAATACGATCTTCGCGGTGATTCCGTCCCTGTCCAGGCCGAAGAACTCGGCCACCTCGAGCGGGTCTCCCACTTCCTTCAGCGCAAGGACATCCGGATAAAAGGAAAAGACGATGATCGATTCGTCCTCCTCTCCCATCCTTCTCAGCTGCAGACGGGTCCTCATGAGAAGGTCTTCTTTTTCGGACATCGGCCTGTCCAGATAGGATTCAGGATACTGATAGACCTTCGCAAAGTAATGGTCCCTTCTTTGGACGCCGGGCACTTCACGGACCGCCGGGGCCCAAACGTACTTCGCCTTGAACCCGTGGGTCTCCATATACCGGTCGACCGCATCGAGACCCTGCTCGGAGCAGATGCCGGAGAGTATCGGGAAACCTTTTAGTCCCTCGAATTCTCCTCCGAGGTCTTTCATGACAATGCCCATGCCGGAGCCGTCATGCCCCTCTTTCATCGTCTCGAGGGCCAGGACAGTCTCCATCGGGGAGAAGTAGTCAGATGATGTTATCGCTGCTAAACGGCACATTCCGACCTCATCTTATCATTTTCCGCCTGTGATTTCAGCGTTAAAAAAACGCCTCTCAACCAACCGGTTGTTCAAGGCGTTGCAAGCGCACTCACATTGTACGGCAAGCGGTTACCGTTTATATTAAAATTTAATCGTAAAAGTTGTCAATCGCACAGCATGGATTTTTGTTTTCCACAAAAAAAATCCGAACAGCGAGCCTCCCTTAAGTATATGTTACTAAAACGTTATTTATTTCAGCGTAAATTAATTTCAACGTTCCTGTTATGTCTAAAAATCTTTTCTTGACAAGATATTGCCCTATCTTTTAAAGTAACGCCGAAAGGTAAACGGTCACCTATTGCCATGGATAAAATATCTACCGGAATAAGAGACCTCGACAGCCTGATCGACTCGGCTTATATCGGCGACAACGTGGTCTGGGAGACCGAAGCCGGAACGTCCGAAGACATCTTCATGCTCAACTTCATCAGCCGTTCCCTGGCTGAAGACAAAAATGTCATCTATGTCAGCTTCAACCGTTCGCCACAGAGCATTCTTCTGCACATGAACATAAAAGACCACCCCGAGAGACTCACAGTCCTCGATTGTTTTACGTCCGGAAAAGGGAAGAGCGACAGGGCCTTTCTGAAGTTCTACGAGACCAAGCATGAGACCTTCCCGAAGATCATCCGGGTGAACAGGCCCGGCGACATCTCCCTTTTCAGCGAGACCGTGAATTCGATCCAGGACGGACTGCCCGAGGGCGCCCGTTACATTTTCGACAGTCTCACCGGCATGCAGGACCTATGGGGAGACGAAAACAGCACATATAAGTTCTTCACCTATATGTGCCCGAGACTTTACGACCTTCGCACCGTAGCGTACTGGATACTCGAAAAAGAGGCCCATAGTCAGACCTTCAAGGCGAATCTCAGACATATCACCCAGGTCGTCATTGAGCTTTACAAGAAAAAGGAGAAGCTCTTCCTGAAGGCTCTCAAACTTGACGGTAGGCCGGACAGGGAGGCATTCAAACCTCATTCATATGAGATAGAGGGCGCCGGCATCCGGGTTACCCCGGTGAGGAAGGAGCCGTCGCTTAATGTCGGAGGCAGGATCAGGGAGGTCAGGACAAAACTCGGCATGTCCCAGAAAGACCTGGCCGACAAGATCGGCCTGACCTCGAGCTTCGTCTCACAGCTTGAAAACAACCAGATAAGCCCGTCACTGAATTCCTTTCTCCAAATCTCAAATGCCCTCGGCATTAACCCTACCCTGCTTCTCCAGAAGGAAAAAAGGCGGGACGACGCCGAATGGCTTCTCAGACGCGACATGGTCATGAAGGACCTATACAGAAGTGGACAGGGGTACCGCGTCTATTCGATCGTATCAGGAGAGAAAACATCCGCCTACACGACGGTGATCGCTCCGGATGCTGAACTGGACAGACACTTCCTCGACATCAAGAAGGAGGAGCTTATCTTTGTAGTCAGAGGAAGGATCTCGGTCAAAGTAGACAATAAAGAAAGGGAGCTGAGGCAGGGCGATTCGATACTCCTGAAAGAGACCATGCCGAATTTCTGGCGGAACAAGACTGAAGAGGAGGTGGAGTTACTCGTACTGTGCACCTGAAAGAACCTTTATCACAGACTGATTCAGCGGGCTGAAAATCCTCAACGGATTTTTTTTGCCCGGCGAAGTTAGTGATACTTATTTATTTAACCGCAACTTAATTTTCACTTAATGGAGGAGGTGATGATTTTTTATAAGGTATCGGGAAAGGCGCGAAGATTACGACCTTCCGCTCCCTGTTCAGGGAGAAAAAGGGAAGAGGTCGCTTTTCGTCAACTCTAAAAACCATAACAATCCGGAGGTAGGAATGATGAATTACGGTACTCCCAATGCAAGCGCAGCAACAGGAACAAAAAACAGGGTCTCGGACCCCAACCCGCAGTCGGGCTTATGCTCTGTCTGTCTTGAC
Source organism: Nitrospirota bacterium (assembly GCA_021814065.1). GTDB lineage: Bacteria > Nitrospirota > Thermodesulfovibrionia > Thermodesulfovibrionales > UBA6898 > Sulfobium. Next base: position 3,393 of record JAKAIZ010000070.1, read on the forward strand.
GGCTGCCCGGGGCTCTGCGAGGTCGGCAAGTCGTCCTACAGGGGCAGGGAGGTGATCTATCCCGCCCCGTTCGGCAAGGTCACGGCAGGGGCGGTCAAGCAGTATCCGGTCGACTATTCCCACTTAAACATCCAGGGGACCTGCGTCGGCGCAGTAGGGATAGAGGCAGACTCGGACAAGGCCCTTTTTACAAAGGTGTCTACTGAAACCGAGATCGGCGGCAAGCACAGGATCAAACTCAAAGTCCCGATCTTCACCGGCGCACTCGGCTCCACGAACATCGCAAAGGACAACTGGGACGGCATGGCGATAGGCGGGGCGTTGTCCGGAATCATGGTGGTCATCGGTGAAAATATCGTCGGCATGGACCCCCACGCGGAATTCAAAAACGGAAGGGTCGTGAAATCGCCCGAACTCGAAAGAAGGGTCAAGACCTACAAGCAGTGGCATAACGAGTACGGCGCAATCGTCCTCCAGCAAAACGTCGAGGACGGGAGGCTCGGGTCGCCTGAATATGCCGTGGATAAACTCGGCGTGGAGTGCCTGGAACTCAAATGGGGCCAGGGCGCAAAGAACATCGGCGGCGAAGTGAAACTCAAGACCCTCGAAAGGGCGCTCGAACTGAAAAAGAGGGGCTATGTCGTGGAGCCCGACCCCGAAAACGCCGTGGTGGCAAAGGGGTTCAAAGAAGGCGCATTCAAGGAGTTCGAAAGACATTCGAGGCTCGGCATGGTCGAATACGATTCATTTATGGGGAGCGTCCAGCACCTCAGAAAGATAGGGGCGAAATTCGTATCGCTGAAAACCGGGGCATACCGGATCGCCGACCTTGCCCGCGCCATGCGCTTCGCCTCGGATGCGAAGATCGACCTTCTCACGATAGACGGCGCAGGCGGCGGCACGGGAATGAGCCCCTGGCGCATGATGAACGAATGGGGAATTCCGACGCTCTACCTTCAGTCGATCGCGTACCGGTTTGCGAAAGAGCTGAGGGCAAAAGGGAAATACGTCCCCGACCTTGCGATCGCGGGCGGCTTCTCCCTCGAAGACCACATTTTTAAGGCCCTCGCGCTCGGCGCACCGTATTTCAAGGCGGTCTGCATGGGAAGGGCTACGATGGTACCGGCGATGGTCGGAAAAAACATCGACAGATGGCTCTCCGAAAACAAGCTCCCGCCGGAAATCAAAAAGCACGGGGAAAGTCTCGAGACGATCTTCGTCAGCGCGGAGACGCTCAAGTCGAAGTTCGGCAAGCGCTACAGCGAGATACCTGCCGGCGCCCTCGGCATGTATACCTTCTGCGACAGGCTGCAGCTCGGACTCCAGCAGCTCATGGCCGGCGCCAGAAAATTCGGCGTCGAGCATATCGAAAGGGCGGACCTCGTTTCCCTTACGCAAAACGCCACGGAAGTGACGGGCATTCCGTATGTGATGGACTCAGACGTCAAGGAAGCGAAGAACATCCTCTTCGGCAAAATATGATCACGGAGAGGGAGACGGCAACGCCGTCTCCCTCTTACAAGGAGCGAGGGAATGAACAAGACGATGATTTCGATCCTTAAGGTCCTTGACGCACAGCACGACAAAATAACCGGCTCCAGAGAAATCGCAAGGAGGCTTACGGCCCATGGCATCGAACTGACCGAGCGGACCGTCCGCTATCATCTCCGCATCCTCGACGAAAAAGGCTACACCCGGGTCTGGGGGAAAGAGGGCAGACGGATCACGCAGAAGGGCCGGGAGGAGCTTTCCCAGTCGCTTGTTTCAGAGAAGGTCGGCTTCGTAATCAACAAAATAGAGACCCTCTCTTATCTGAGCGACTTCGACATCGAGACCAGGAAAGGAAAGATCATCCTAAACGTGACCTTTTTCCCCGAAGACCGGTTTGCACCTGCTCTGAAGGTGATGAAGGGCGCGTTCTCTTCGGTCTTCAACATGAGCGACAGGGTCATTACCGCAAGAAGCGGCGAGTCCATCGGCGACGTGCCAGTGCCGGCCGGCCACGTGGGCTTCGGCACAGTCTGCAGCGTCACGATAAACAGCATCCTGCTGAAGGCGGGTGTCCCGGTCACCTCCCGGTTCGGCGGCGTGCTCCAGGTGCAGGACGGAGAACCCTCGAGGTTCCTGGCGCTGATCAGTTACGACGGCTCTTCGCTCGACCCGCTGGAGATCTTTATCAGGAGCAGTATGACCGACGTAAGGAGCGCAGTCACCCACAACTCCGGCAAGATCCTCGCGAGTTTCAGGGAGATCCCCGCAGTCTGCGCCGACCGGGCCGGGGAACTGAAAATGAAGATGCAGGAAAAAGGGCTGGGCGGGATACTCGCGATAGGAAGTCCGAACCGGCCCCTTCTTGAAATGCCGGTCGGGACCGACAAGGCAGGCATCGTCGTAGTGGGGGGACTGAACCCGATAGCGGCGGTCGAGGAGGAGGGGATCGTCACGAAGAGCCGGGCGATGTCGACGCTCTGCGAATACTCAAAACTCGTACGTTTCAGCGAAGTATCTTAAGGAGGCATCATGAAAAAGATAGAGGCGATCATAAAGCCGTTCAAGCTCGACGAGGTGAAGGACGCACTCAGCAACATCGGCATTCAGGGGATGACAATCAATGAAGTGAAAGGGTTCGGCAGACAGAAAGGGCATACCGAACTCTACCGGGGCGCTGAATACGTGGTCGACTTCATCCCGAAGATCAAGGTAGAGATTATCGTCCCCGACAACCTCTCGGACACGGCGATCGGGATCATCGAAAAGACGGCAAGGACCGGGAAGATAGGCGACGGGAAAATATTCGTAAGCCACGTCGAAGACGTTGTAAGGATACGGACCGGCCAGCGGGGTGAAGGTGCGGTGGGATAAAGGCCGCTCAGAGTCCCTCGGCTTTTTGCAACCGAACTGGGTTAACTGATATAATTATGCGGCTATTCAAGAGTGGGGGCCGCGTTGGTCACACACTCAGCTGGGGCTGCCGCTATGGCGACCCAATGGAACAGCCCCATTTCCATGAAAGTACAGCGCCCGTGGCCGGTGCCACACAGGGCGCCGGGCAGGCAGAGCAACGAGAGAAGACGGCATGAAACAGACAGCGCTTGCCGCCGCCGTGGGACTCATCGTGATGATCATGGCGGCGACGGTCTTTGCGCCCGCGCTCGACAACGACTTTGTGAATCTGGACGACGATTTATATGTAGTCCAGAACGCGTCGATTACGTCGATAGATGCGCCCTTTTTCAGCTGGGCTTTTTCGACGTATTACGCTTATAACTATCATCCTCTCACCTGGATTTCACATGCAGTGGACTACCGCCTCTGGGGGCTCAACCCCAGAGGGCACCATGCGACAAGCATACTGCTTCACTGCATAAACGCCTTTCTGGTCGTCCTGCTCGTCTGGCGTCTATTGGAAAATGCGGCTCCTTCCGCGGCGGCCGGGTCCGGACGTCTGTATTTTCTCATGACGGCCGGGTTTACCGGCGCCGTCTTTGCGATCCACCCTCTGCGGGTCGAATCAGTTGTGTGGGTGTCGGAGAGGAAGGACGTGCTCTGCGTCACGTTTTTCCTTCTTTCTCTCCTCAGTTATCTTAATTATGCTGCAGGTCGGGGGGGACGCGGCAGTTACGCAGCAAGTGTCGTTTTTTTCCTCCTGGCCGCACTGAGCAAGCCTATGGCGATATCCCTGCCGGTCGTGTTACTGCTTCTGGATCTTTACCCGCTTGGCCGCCTTACCGCGGCGGCAGGGGCTCGCCGGCTCAGGGTCGTCGCAGTCGAAAAACTACCCTTTATTGCGATCGGGGCCGGACTTGCGTTTCTAACCATCGCCGCACAGCGGACGAGCGGGCAAGTCCGTCCGCTCAGTGTTCTTTCCTTAGGGGACAGGACCATCACGGCGCTGCGAGAACTTTCCTTCTATATCGAAAAACTATTCATACCTTCGAGGCTGGCGCCGTTTTATCCGTTGACATCCCCGGTCTCGCTAACGTTTCCCGATTTGGTCCGCATCGCCTGTCTCGCAGCGTTTACAATCCTCTGTTTTATCCTCTGGAGACGGGCAAAGGTATTCCTGATTGCATGGCTATTCTATGTAATAACAGCATTCCCCACGCTGGGGATTGTCCAGGTCGGAGGTCAGGCGGGTGCCGACCGGTATACCTATCTGCCGCTGCTGGGCCCCTCACTGCTGGTATCGCTTCTGGCAACCGCTATGTTCCAACGTCTCCAGCGGGCTCCCCGCAACCTGCGGCCGCTGGCTATGGCATTCCTGATTGTATGCGCCTTGGCAGGCGTCGGCATGGCTGACGCCACTCGCAGCCAGATCGGCGTCTGGCGCGATTCGATTGCACTTTGGAGCAGGGAAATCGCGATCTTCCCTTACAACGTGTCGGTAAGCTATGTAAACCGTGCGCGTGCGTATGCAAAGGCCGGTGATCATACCTCGGCCGTTAGGGACTATACGACTTCCATATTAATGGAACCTGACGACTACCGCTCCGTCGCCGCCAGGGGCGTAAGCTATCTGGCGGAAGGAGACCGCACGGCCGCATGCGCCGACTTCGAAAAGGCGCTGCGTCTCAGCCCGCGGTATTATCTGGCGGTCTTTTATCAGGAACGCTCCTGCAAGTAACGGGGTCCGCAACTCCCGCCTTCTGTCCCGCCCTGGCCATGTTGCCGAGAGGATGCCGTCAAATCAATCGTGGCTTCGTCGCCTTGCGGTCACTTGCTTTTTCGGCTGTTTATCTCTTATCCTAAAAACATCAAAAATAGTGGAGGTTTACCGTGTTAAAAGTATCTGAAACTGCCGCCGAAAAGGCGAAGGAGATTTTGAAAGCCGAAGGTAAGGAGGGCTGGGGCCTCAGGGTATTTATCCACGGCGCGGGCTGCTGCGGGCCGAGCTACGGCATGGACATAGACGAAAATGCGAATGAGGGCGATGAGACCGTAGAAAAAAACGGGCTCAGGGTCTTCGTCGCAAAAGATGCGTATGAGAGCCTCAGCAACAAGGAGATCGACTACATAAAGACCGAGCAGGGCGAGGGTTTCGTGATCAACGGAGGCGAAGCGCCTTCCTGCGGTTCCGGCTCCGGCTGCAGTTCCTGCGGATAAACGCCCATACCTACAATGTTCCCTTCTCACAGACCGAGAAGACTCAGGAAAACCGAGATCATCAGGAGGATGGTGAGGGAGACCTCCCTTTCTCCTGATGACTTCATCTATCCCCTTTTCGTCACCTTCGGGAAGAAGGTCCGCAAAGAAATAAAATCGATGCCGGGATGCTTTCAGGAGTCGGTCGACATGATCGTCAGACATGCCAGGGAAGTCTACTCACTCGGCATACCCTCCGTTCTGCTTTTCGGCATTCCGGAGCAGAAGGACGAGATCGGCTCCGGGGCATACGATCCCCACGGCGTTGTCCAGAAGGCGATCAGGGAGATCAAGAATAAAGTCCCCGAACTCTATGTGATCACCGATGTCTGTATGTGCGAGTATACAAGCCACGGCCACTGCGGGATCATCGAAAGCGGCGACGTAAAGAACGATGCCACGCTCGAACTTCTCGCGAAGGAGGCGGTATCGCACGCAAAGGCCGGCGCGGACATGGTGGCACCTTCGGACATGATGGACGGCAGGGTCGGCGCAATACGCGCCGCGCTCGACGGTGAGGGATTTTCCGAAACGCCGATCATGAGCTACGCCGCGAAATACGCATCGGCCTTTTACGGTCCGTTCCGCGAGGCTGCGGAATCGACCCCCCAGTTTGGCGACAGGCGGTCCTATCAAATGGACCCGGCCAACAGACGGGAAGCTCTCAGGGAGGTGGCACTCGATATTGACGAAGGCGCCGATATCGTGATGGTCAAGCCTGCTATGACCTATCTCGATGTCATTTCGGATGTGAGGGAGAATTTTGCTCTGCCGGTGGCCGCGTATAATGTGAGCGGGGAGTATTCGGTCATTAAGGCCGCCGCAAAGCTCGGCTGGATCGATGAGACGCGCGCCATGCTGGAAGTGCTGACGTCCATCAAGAGGGCCGGCGCGGATATTATCCTCACTTACTTCGCAAAAGAAGCCGCTAAGGCGCTCAATAAGTAGTCGGCTGTCACCATTTCGAAAAAAGCCTCCGGTAATTGTGCCATTCCGTTTTCAGACAGTCGGCCTCCTGCAATGAAAAATCCCTGTATGTTTTTATATCGAGGCCGCCATCTGTTTCGGTCATCTTGACCGCGCCGTCACGGTCGGTCCTGAAGACCTTCATTCCCGAAAGCATTCCCAGCATCTCCGGGCTGGGGTGACCGAAAGAATTTTCCCGGCCGACGGATATGACCGCCACGTCAGGGTCAACCGCAGAAAGAAACTCCTCGTTCCCGGACGTCCTGCCGCCGTGATGAGGCACCTTCAGAACGTCCGCGCGCACCCACTGCCCGAGGTGCGAGATGTCCTCCTCACCCTCCTCCTCGACGTCGCCGCCGAACAAAAACGCTTTTTTCTTTCCGGAGACTCTCAATACAACGGAGGAATCATTTTCCTCCCCATATTCGTTTCCGTCTGTTGTATAGAATTCCCGGTAAGGATGTAGCACCGTGATCGCGCAATATCCTGCGTCGATCACGTCTCCCCTGGAAAGCGTCCTCCGCAGTAGACCGGCCGTCTCCTGTGTATACACGACCCTTCCGTTGTCCCATATCTCTTTCACCCGGAATTTTTCGAGAATGCGCTGCAGCCCGCCCGAGTGGTCGGGATGGACATGGGTCAGCACGACTGCGTCGACTCTCCGTATCCCTTCGTGATCAAGGAACGCCGCGGTCTCTCTCCCGGTCCGGCCGGTGTCAATCACGACGACCTTTCCGTCGGGAAACTCGACGACGGCGGAATCACCCTGCCCGACATCCAGAAACGTCACCGCCAACTCCCTCTTCTCCAGGGCATGCATCAGGGCATAGATGAAGATCGGGACGAAGGGCAGCAGGAGAAGTGTCTTTTTCCTTCCAAATGCCAGATAGGGGATGAAACCGGCATAAAAAAATATGCAGAGCGCCGGGGGGAAGGCGGCCAACTTCACTGCCGCAAATGGGATCTTCGCCATGAGCCTCACAAGGGCCACTGATAGGCCTGCCAGCAACGAGACGAGCGGGGCAAAAACATAGTGGCCGGTCAGGAGAAAAGCGAAGGAGGATATCAGGGAAACAAGCACCAGGAGCGACCCTATCAGGGGCGATGCAACCAGGTTCGCAAACGGCGAGATGACAGAAAAGTAATGGAAATAATAGGCGACAAGCGGCGCCATGCCTAAGGATACGATCAGTGCAAGAAGAACGGTCTTCTTGGCAAACCGGAACAGCCGGTTGCCCTCTTCCTCCGCATTGTCTTTTTTTTCAGCCGCAAAGCCGATAAAAAGGACCGCGGTGAAAGACAGCTGGAAAGAAAGGCTGAAGAGCACTCCGGGGTCCCATAACACAAGCACAAAGGCGGCGAAAAAAAGGGAGTTCAGCCAGGCACCCTTTCTTCCCAGAAGAAGACCTGCGAGAAACAGGCTGATCATGACAAAAGACCTGACGGCCGGGGGCGCCGCCCCGGAAAGGCCGAGGTAGAAGAGCATGACGGGAAGGCAGAGCACTGCAGCGGCCTGGGAGGGAGTGAGATAAATGGTCAATCTATCGAGAAGGCCGTACGGCAGCCGCTTTATCAACCAGACGAAAGCGCCGAACAACATCGCCGAAAAAAGGCCGAAGTGTGTGCCCGAAATACTTAAGAGGTGGGCGAGGCCGGTCGCATTGAAATCCTCCTTCACCCCTGCGGTCACTAGCGCGGTATCTCCGGTAGTCACCGAGGCAATAAGCCCCGCCGAATCTTTCGCGAACCTCCCGAGAAGGTACTCGTCGAGGAGCGCCCTCTTCGCCCCGAAAAAATGCTCGACCGAAAACCTCGCTTTTCCTATCCCGTCAATCGAAGCAACCGAGCCGTAGAGCCTCCTGTTTCCTGAAGCCCCCGGGTTCAGTCTCGTACTCTCTTTGCCGGTTTTCAGCGAGACTTCATACTCTTCTTCCGGACTGGCGCCGACGTCGGAAAAAATGCTCACCTCTTTTTCACGGAGTTCTTCGATCTCGTCGCCCGTTTCCCCGTCAAAAGCGGTTTCCACACTGAAAACGTCCAAAGGATTTTCCGCGGGGCCCTCCGCCTTTGGCACAAAACGGCCGACGAGCCTCAGTTCCTTGTTCCAGACATCGAGCAACTCGACAGAAGGGGAATATCTCAGAAATGCATAGGCGGCCCCTAACAGCAGCAACGGCACAAGGAGATATTTCTTTTTCGCCGTGGAATAGACCGCCGCGGAAAGCCCAATGATCAGGCTTGTTGCCGGGAAAAACCGGAAGAGGTAGAAGAGAACTGCGCCTAGGAGAAAAGAGGCGAAGATCAGCACGCCGCCCCCCAGCACGACAGTGAATTCTTCCGATCCCCCATAATACGATCCCCCTTTTTTAGCGTTATCTCACATGCTATTTCTTAAGACTTGTAGAGAATACTTCGAAAGATTCCGGACGAGCCGGAATGACAAAAGTTTGGAACTGCGCCAGAGATCAAGGAATATAATATTAATGAAAATAGGGCTATGCGTGATGAAAAAAAGCCATAGTCGAGGCTCCGCAGCCGGCCTGCAGTAATGCTAACACCTTTTTCATGATAGCACTCGAGGTGATGGCTGCGTTTACGTGAATCAGGATAATAATTTGTCGATTCTATGGCGTTTTTCATCATGCATAGCCCTGCCTTTTGCACTGAATTTCATCACTGCATCTTCTCTTTGATCACCTTCGCGATATCTTTCCCCAGTTTTGTGATAAGTTTCTCGTCCTCTCCCTCCAGCATGACCCTTATCTTCGGCTCGGTACCGGACGCCCTGACCAGCACCCTGCCCCTGCTGCCGAGTTTCTCCTCCGCCTTGGTAACCGCGGCTTCGATCTCCGGAATCGTGCGGATATCATGCCTCTTTTCCACCTCGACATTCAGGAGCACCTGTGGAAAAAGCTTTATCCTGCCCGCAAGTTTCGAAAGAGCGGACCCGCTGCTCTTCATCAAACTGAGGACCTGCACCGCGGTAATAGGACCGTCCCCGGTGGTGTTGAAATCGAGGAATATGACGTGACCGGACTGTTCACCGCCTATATTGAACCCTCCTTCAAGCATCTGCTCGACTACATACCTGTCGCCGACCCTGGTCCTGAGGAGGCGGATGCCCTGCCGTTCGAGAAATTTTTCGAGCCCGAGATTGCTCATAACCGTGGCGACGACAGTCTCGCCTTTCAGCTTGCCGGCCGCATGCATGTCTGCTGCGCATATCCCCATGATGCAGTCGCCGTCGACGATCCTGCCCTTTTCGTCGCAGAGCAGCGTCCTGTCGCCGTCGCCGTCGTGGGCGATCCCGACATCGGCCCCGTTTTCGAGCACCGCGCGCCGGAGCGCCGTCATATCCACGGAACCGCACGCCAGATTTATATTGGTGCCGTTCGGCCTGTCATGTATCGAGACCACCTCTGCGCCGAGTTCCCTCATGAGCCATGGGGTCGTCTTATAGGCGGCCCCGTTGGCGCAGTCGACGACCACTTTCAGACCCTCGAGAGTCGTGCCCCTTCTGAGGGTGGACTTGATATACTCGATGTAGCGACCGGTTGCGTCGTCCAGTCTGAACGCCTTCCCGACCTCTTCCCCCTTCGGCCTGAACCGCTCGATCGAATCGTCGGCAACGAGTTCCTCTATCCTCTTTTCGACCACGTCAGGCAGCTTGAACCCTTCATGAGAGAAAAACTTTATCCCATTGTCCTGGAAGGGGTTGTGGGAAGCCGAGATCACGATGCCGGCGTCGATCCTCAGGGTCCTGGTGAGAAAAGCGATCCCCGGGGTAGGAAGGGGGCCGACGAGCGTAACGTTCATGCCCATGGAACATATCCCCGAAGTAAGGGCGCTTTCGATCATATATCCCGAAAGCCTCGTGTCCTTGCCGATCAGCACCATGTTCCTTCCGTGCAACTCCTTGCGGAGCACTGTTGCGGCAGCCATGCCGATCCTCAGAACGTTTTCCGGCTTCATCGGATGCCTGTTGATCCGCCCCCGTATGCCGTCTGTACCGAACAGTTTCATATCCTTTTGCCTCCTATTACGACCGTGACCTTGACCGTGCTCGTGTCAGGCTTGATATTCGCACCTGCGACGTCGATATTCAGTTCCTGCGTCGTCGTTTCGTTCATCCCGGAGATGTCCATCACGTCGGTCTTCACCTCGGTGATTCTTCTCAGCTCAGTCTTCAGCCCCCGCACGACTATAGTCTTCGGGTCCACCTGGACTGACTTTACGTAGAACCCCTGTTCCGGTGTCCCCGAGACCACGGGACCCACCCTCACAGACTTCACGGCGGTCTCATCAAGCAGTATCTTGACCGCCGAAGGGTCCACATTCGCAACCGACATCGCATACGGCAGTCTTACGTCGTCGCTGTTAATATGGTAATTCCCCTCGCCCTTTTTCGCCTTGCTGAGATCGATGAAGACCCTGATGTCGGACGACTTCACGCTCTTCATCAGTCTCTCCTGGCCCCTGACGGTCACATTCACCGATTTGGCGCTGGTATTTACAATGCCGAGCCCCACAGGGATGTTCTTGAATTCGATCGGGATCTGCAGAGACATCTCAGACTGTCCGCGCGAGGTCACAAAGAACCACAGAAGCACCGACAGAAGTATCGCCGATATCTTCAGCCCGGCGTTTTCCAGCAGGAGTTTTCTCATTTCTTCCTCTTCGGGGCGGTGAATATGTCGGTGAGGATGTCCCTCATAGTGCCCATGTCAAGTTTCGTCTCGAGCTTGCCGTTCATCGCCATCGAGATGAACCCCGTCTCTTCGGAGACGATGATCGCGATCGCGTCAGTCTCCTCGGTAAGACCGATCCCGGCCCTGTGCCGCGTGCCGAGCGCCTTGCTCAGTTCCGAGCTGAGCGTTATCGGCAGAAAACAGCCGGCAGCCGCGATCCGGTTGCCCTTGATAATGACCGCCCCGTCGTGGATCGGAGACGTCGGGTGGAATATGCTTGCCAGTAACTCCCTTGAAACCTTCGCGTCGAGCGGAGTGCCCACTTCGATGAAATCCTTGAGGCTCGTCTCCCTTTCGATCACCATGAGGGCGCCGATCTTCCTGTTGGCGAGAGAAATTGAGGCCCTGACGATTTCCTCGAGGGACTTCAGTTCCTCGGCCTTGGTAAATGTGAGAAACTGCGCCTCCCCGATGTGGGCAAGCGCCCTCCGGATTTCGGGCTGAAACAGGACGATGATGGCGATCACGATCTGGGCCAGAAAGCTCTGCACCAGCCAGTCGATCGTATAGAGTTCGAGATAGCGCGACGCCAGAGAGGCAAGAAGCAGGATGCCGAGCCCGATGAGCATCTGCACCGCCTTCGTCCCCTTCAGTATAAGCAGAAGGCGGTAGATGATCAGAGACATCAGCGCGATGTCGAGAAAATCGAGTATCCATCTGTGTTGTCGCAGCAGTTCCGGCATTTCCTCTTAGAGCCCCTCGGAGATTGGATAGTTAATTATATATCAAGCGGTATCAAACTTTCATGCGCCCCTCACCCGTTTTGCGCCGATATGCGTCGTGTTGGTATACTTGAGCAAAGGCAGGTGTGAGATGAACCCGCTCGAACTATACAAGAAGCTCCCGAAAAAGAACTGCGGGAAATGCAGTCTGAAGTCATGCATGCCCTTTGCGCTTGCGGTAGTCAAGGGAGATACCGACCTGGCAGAATGTCCGCTTCTGACGGAAGCCGAGCGCGAGGAACTCAGGGGCTCCCTTGTTCTATCAGACTGGCGCGAGGAACTCATCCTCAAGCTGCGCGAAGAAATAAAAGGCATTCGCTTCAGTGAAGTCGCGGGAGGCATTGGAGCGAAGACGGAGGGGGACGGACTTGCCCTTAAATGCTTCGGCAGGGAATTCCGGATATCTCCCGAAGGCGACATTACAACGCAGGGCCGCATGACCCCCTGGATTAAAATCCTGATACTTCACTATATACGGACCTCGGGGAAGGGACCGCTCGTCGGAAGACATGTCTCTTTCAGCGAGCTCAGGGGAGGGATGGTAAAGGCGTCCTCCTTCGAGCGGGAATGTGAGGAGCCGCTCCGGGGGTTGTTCGAAAATGACTATGACAAGACGGCGCAGGTCCTCGGCAGGATGGGAAGACTGCAGGATAAGGGATTCCCGACTGCACACGCATGGGAGCTTTTTCTCCTTCCGAAGGTCCCCCTCGTCATCCTTTACTGGCCTCAGGAGGAGGAATTCCCGGCGAAGGTGAAGATGCTATTCGACGCCTCGGCCGACAGGTTTCTTGACGTCGAATCCCTGATCTTCCTTGTAGAGGGGCTTGTGAAGAACATCGAGATGTCTCATTGAAGAAGAAAGTTCTGAACGGGTATAATTCATCGATGGACCGATGCGCGGAGTGCGGACTGAAGATCGAAGAATGCGTATGCTGCGAGGGATGCGGGCATGTATGCCCACTGGATATGGGCGAGCTATTCTGTCCCGTGTGTAAACCGGGGCCAAAGGCAGTGAAAAGTAAAAAGTGAAAGGTGAAAAGATTCTGCAGCCTTTGTCTTTTGATCTTGCGCCCGTGCTTTCTTAGATATTTTTCGACTTTTTACTTTTCACCTTTTACATTTAACTTATTTGGAGGCATATATGGCGGATGAACATTCCTTTGATGTGGTAAGCAAGGTCGACCTCCAGGAGGTCCTTAACGCGGTGCAGCAGGCGACCAAGGAGATATCGCAGCGTTTCGATTTCAAGGGGAGCAAGAGTTCCAGATC
>JAKAIZ010000071.1 GCA_021814065.1 Nitrospirota bacterium
TTGCCGGCATGCAGCCTCCTTCAATTTGTCATACTCCGGGCAGTCGATCGAAACCAGGCCTCTGTCGGGACAGAAGTATTCTTCATGGATCAGGCGATTTCTTTCGTACTCCTCGTCGCACCCCCCCCACTAGTTTTTTTCATTAAGGCTCCCGACGCCTGCTGCGTGAGACAGGCGCGCCCGCAACTCATTTATTTGGAAGTTTCATCGACCTTCTTCCAAGTCTTGTCCGGGTCAAAGGCCTTCATCGCCTTCGCGGTCACGGCGGTGTTCTTCCCGAGGTCCTTCTGATACACCACCCCGTCATGATTCACTATGAAGGTCATCACCCCGGAATTTCCGTATTTTGCCGGATACGCAACGGCCGCGAATCCGGCGATCTGCTTACCCCTTACGATGTAATCGAAGGCCCCTTCGGGGGCATTTTTCCCCTGCTTCTTCAGCATCCTGAAATAATAGCCGTGAAAAGGCATGGGTTTCTTGGGCGTCCCTGCCGTGGTATATCCCTCTGCCCGCGCATCCGCAACAAGTTCGCCGAGAGGGCTCGGTGGCTCCCCTTCCTTCGTCTTCCAGTAGAGACCGTTCTTCTTCCCCGGATCGCTCATGAATTTCTCTGCGTACTCCCGGACTCCGGATTTGTTGCGGTCTTCCATCGCGTATTCGCGCTCGGCATCGACGATTGCAAGCATTGTCTGGATCGTATTCAACTCGTTCTCTCCGATGCGGCGGTTCAGTATCTCTTCCTTCCCGGCCTTTGTATCGAATATCCACTGGTCACCTTTTTTTATCAGAGGGATAGGAAACGGCCAATCCTTCTGCCCGACAATGAGGACCATTTTGTTCCCTTCCTGATCAAGACGGTTCTTCAGGTCAAACGCCTTGACGAACTCCTCCCTCCTACGTTTATTGCCGACAGGGTCTCCTGACCAGATGACCTCTTTTGCGAGAGGTCCGAAGATCGCCACCAGTTTCTTGTCGTCGTTCGATTTCATCGCGTCGTAAAATGCCCTTACCGCCTCTTCGGGTGAGGCAAATGTCTTCTGTTTTATCGCGGCATCAGCCGCAGTTCCGGCAAGCAAAAAGGTCATGACCATAATACTTGCCGTGAGAAGCCGAAACATATAGAAGACAGAGCGTTCTTTATATCTTATTCCCGGTAAGATCATTTTCGTCTCCCTTGAATGTTCATATATTAATGATTGGTATCTTTTCATAACTACCTCCTGCCACCACCGCGACCACCACCTCCACCACCTCCGCTCCTCGACGCTCCGCCACCGAAGCTTCCCCCACGGCTGCCTGACATGCTCTGTCTGCTTGAGCTGCCCCGATTGCTCATATCACGCGTCGCGCTTCCGCCACGGTCCATGCCTGAAAAGGCGCTGCTCCTCTGGCCTCCGGCCTCCCTCGTTCCGGCCCTGGCACCCTGGCCGCCCTTGGCGAGATCCTGCCTGCCCTGTTCCGCACGGCCGCGGTAGGCTTCCCGGGACTTCGCAGCTTCACCCCCGGCTCCCCGATTATACTTTTGCGCAGTCCCCTGATCTCTGTAAGCGACCCCGCCTCGGTGGCTCGCGTCATGCTGCCACTTGCCCTGTCCGCCCTGACCTCTCGCCTGAGCCTGCTGCTTATATTTGTCACGGTTAATGTTGTTGTTGACATTTCTATTCCTGTTGACATCGACATCAACATCGCCGCCATGCCAGTCTGAATGGCCCCATGCATACCCCCATGCCGCGCCGACAGCAACACCTGTAACAAAGGCCGCTCCGGCCACATATCCCGGGGGATAGACGGGATATGGCGGATAGGCAGGGTATGCCCATGCTCCGTAAACAACCGTCGGGTTATAGGCCGGAACATAGATAACCTGTGGGCTGGCGGGTTCGATGATGATAACCTCTTTCTCGACCGTGACTACTTGCTCCTTGGTCGTTTTCAGGTTGCCGGCTGCCTGTGCCTTTGCCCTAAGCTGTTGGATATTACCCATTACGTCTTTTTGCTGGGCGAGAAAGGCATCGCCCAACTTCTGCGTCCAGTCGAGTTTCTCACTCATCATGGTCAGCACCTGGGGAAAGTTCACCAGGGACTTGACGCTCGGGTCCCAGGGCTGGGCTTCAAGTGCTTTTGCCAATGCGTCACCCTTCATGTCCTTGTTCTGCTTTGCCCAGCGATCAGCCTGCACAATCTCCAGAGGATATGTGGAAGCCATCAGCACCTGGGTAAGAAGAGGGTCAGGGTAGAGCGCAATCGGCGCCAGAATCTGCTCCAGTTCTCCCCGCGAGAAAAGCGGCTTTGCCCCCTCCTGCGCCGAGGCCCCTAACAACATCAAATCGAAGGGAGCGATCAATGCAAAAGTCAGAAGCAAACTCATTACACGCATAACAGTTTTTGTCATAACGCCTCCTTTTCCCCGGACCAGCAGGGGAAAATCCCCCCAGTGCCGGAGATTAATAAACATACTAATGCGCCTCATCTTGTGCTGCACGATTTCTTGTTTCTTTCTAGTCTTTAATGCCTATATAAAGCAAGCCACCTGCCATCCCAAAAAGCCGCGCATTATTGCACTAAGGCATCTATATACAAGGCTTTTGTGCAAAAATGGTATGTGAAAAGAGCTTGATGAAAATTATTTTCTTGCCGATATTTCGGTAAAACTACCGATATTTCGTTAACATGTTATTCATGAGGATGACTCCTAAAGATCCCCAGTTTCTTCATCTTCGACTGCAGCGTCGTCCCCTTCAGGCCAAGGATTTCAGCAGCGCCGCCTTTGCCGGTGACACGCCAGGTGGTCCTCTTCAGCACGTCTACAATATGGCTGCGCTCCATTTCGTGGAGGTTCAGCACCGCCTTATGGGAAGACGCGACCGCTGCGACTGCAGGCAAGGACACTTCCAGCGTCCTGCCCCTGCTGACTATCATGGCGCGCTCTATTACGTTCTTTAGCTCCCGGACGTTGCCCGGCCATCCGTAAGACTGAAGAGTATCCATGGTTTTCTTTGGGATGTTGTCGATGCGCTTCCCCATTTTTTTCTGAAGTTCTGTGACGGACGACCAGACCATCAGAGGAATATCTTCGGGACGTTCACGCAGGGGCGGAATTACAATGGGAAAGACATTCAGTCTGTAGAAGAGGTCATTTCTGAACTTGCCGCCTTCTACCTCTTTGGCGACATCCCTGTTGGTGGCAGCAATAAGGCGGACGTCCACGTGGACGGGTTTTGTTGAGCCCAGCCTCTCAAACGTGCCTTCCTCGATCACCCGCAGTAACTTGACCTGCAATTCAGGGGGGAGATCACCTATTTCGTCGAGAAAAAGGGTGGAGCCGTCGGCCACCTCGAAGCGGCCTGCCATCCTTGTAAGGGCGCCGGTATAAGCGCCCTTTTCCCGGCCAAACAGCTCGCTTTCAATCAGCGTGGGAGGCAGCGCAGCGCAGTTTACCGACACCATGGGACGGTCTTTACGCCGGCTCATATTGTGGATCGCCCGCGCCAGCAATTCCTTCCCGGTTCCGGTTTCACCCATTATAAGGACAGTAGTGTCTGTCAGGGCGACCTGCTCGGCCTCCAGCAGGACTTTCTTCATGGCAGCGCTTTGTCCGACGATCTCCGTTTGTTCACTTAGCTGCTTGACTTCCTCCTGAAGATATATGTTCTTATCCTCAAGGCGTTTTTTGAGTTCCTCGATCTCCTGAAGGCGCTTGCACAACTGGTCCTCCATCTGCTTTCTTTCGGTGATGTCCACTGATGCGCCCATTAAGCGCTCCGGTTCGCCGGAAGCGGTATAATGCATACGCCCGCGGCAGATAATCCAACGTACGCTTCCATCGGGCTTTACAATGCGGCATTCGTCACTGAAGTCCTCTTTATTCCGGATGGCCCGTTTCATTTTCCTGCAAATCCTTGCGCGGTCCTCACAGTGGATGACACCCAGGAAGTCATCCAAACTCAGTTCCTTGTCCAGGGCCAAGCCGAGCATCTTCCGGGCTTTTTCTATGGTCCATATGCGACCGGAGCCCACGTCCATTGTCCAAAGGGTTGCATTGGCGGAATCGGCAGCCAGGCTCAGACGCGTCCAGCTTTCGCGCATCAGCTGTTCAGCGCGTTTTCGGGCGAAGGAATTGGCAAAGATTTGCGCCACAAGCCTGAGCCGGCCCACAAGCGTCTCCAGCCATTCTCTTTCTTCCCGCAAAAAAGCAAAGCTCATCGCCCCGAAAACCGAGCCATCTGTCAATAACGGCACCAGCAGGGTGGACTTCGTACCATGCAGGAAAAAGGACTCCCTGTCACGGGCTGCTTCCTGCGGCAAATCAGATATCCTGGATATTGCGAGAACTTCTCCTGCCAGAAGCTTATTGCTTGCCCACGGAAACATTTGTCTACCATCCAGCTGCCTGGGAACTGAAAGGCCTCCTCTGTCATAGAACAGTTCCAGTTGCAGGGTCACCGTCTCCCTGTCGTACAAAAGCCAAAGTGTTGAGCGATCCAGGTCGAAGCACTCGCAGACACGACGCAAAGCACACAGAATATAATCATCCAGCTGCGCAGCGGGCAGATTGATCAGGCGGGCCGACGTCTCGCACAGCAGCATTTCGAACCTGAGCGACTCATCGAGTTTCACTGATTGACGATCCGAATTTCGGTAAAATCCGCTATGTAGTCGTTTAGTATTTGTAATCATACCCTTTTGTGCTATTTTCATATGTTTAAAAGTTTCAGCAATGCAAAAACAAGGGATTACTTTATTTATATCAGCCTTAAGATGCGAAGGGAACTCGTAAAATTACTAGGTTGCGGAGATTTATTTACCAGCAGATTTGTTTATCCAAAAAATGCATTGTGGCCTGTTCCTTTACTAAAGGTCTGCAAACAGTACCACCACTGAGCGGGCCTCCGCCCGATAGGTAACTCCCGCAACTCCCTGCGACGCCTGCCATTCGACAATGTCGTGAGGAGAGTCAAGGGAGGTGTCGATCCATCGCCGCCACTGGTTTCCCTTCTTGCCGCCTGCAGGCGACAGTTCGAAGTCGAGAGGTTCCCAATACGCATTCAGGATCATATGTATGAGCATCTTTTCCTTTGCAATCTCGACGCTGAACGCCAAACAGTGGGAATGGCTGCTCCAGTCAGGCTGGTTGAGTTTAACGCCGTGCCACGCCTTATTTGCCTGCCGGATCATCTGGTTCAGACTCAGGCGCCCTCTTTCGTGCTCCATGTCCCGCAACATCCGTCGCGCATTCAGCAGAGTCACGAACCGGTGCAGATCGGCATGTTTTTTAAGGAGGGTCCAGTCGAACCAGCTTGTTTCGTTGTCCTGACAATAGGCATTGTTGTTGCCGTGCTGCGTCTGTCGCACCTCGTCGCCCATCAGGATCATAGGCATCCCAATGGACATCAGAGTAACTGCCAGGAAGTTCTTTACCTGCCGGTTCCGCAGCTTCTCGACCATCGGGTCATCGGTTGGGCCTTCAACGCCGCAGTTCCAGCTGCGGTTGTCGTTTGCGCCGTCCCGGTTGTCCTCTCCGTTTGCCTCGTTGTGCTTTTCGTCGTAGGAGACAAGATCGTTTAGTGTGAAGCCGTCATGACAGGTCACGAAGTTCACGCTCTGCTCAGGCTCACGCTCCTCGTGTCCAAAAATCTCAGGGCTGCCGATCAGGCGGTCGGCAAAGCGTCCCACGGAACCCTCTTCTCCCCTGAAAAAACTGCGCGCATCGTCGCGGAACTGTCCGTTCCATTCCTTCCAGCTGTCCCCGATGAAGTTGCCCACCTGGTAAAGGCCTGCAGCGTCCCAGGCCTCGGCGATCAGCTTGGTTCCGGCCAGTACCGGGTCGGACTCGATGTCCCAGAGCACCGGCGGGTTCGCCACGGGGGTCCCGTTCGCATCCCGCGTGAGTATCGACGCGAGGTCGAACCGGAAGCCGTCAACATGCATCTCGGTGACCCAGCGGTGCAGGCTGTCGACGACCATTCGGCGCACGATGGGATTGCTTGCATCGAGAGTGTTCCCGCACCCTGTGTAGTTGGAATAACTGCTTTTATCCGAATCCAGGATGTAATAGGCTTCGTTCTCGAACCCCCGGAAGCACAACGTGGGACCATCGTGGTTGCCTTCTGCGGTGTGATTGAATACGACGTCAAGGATCACCTCGATGCCTGCACGATGCAGCGCCTTGACCATATCGCGGAACTCATCCACCGGTCCGAGTGGTTCCCTGCGCGAGCTGTACGCCTGATGGGGCGCGAAATATGAGACCGGCGCATAGCCCCAGTAGTTGACCTTACCCCGCGGGCAGTCCTGCGCGTCGAACTGGAACACCGGCAACAGTTCGACCGCAGTGATGCCGAGCTTTTGGAGATAGGGGACCTTCTCGATCAGACCAGCGAACGTGCCGCGTTTCTCCGGGGCAACACCGGAACTGGGATGGCGGGTGAAGCCCCGAACATGCATCTCGTACACAATGGTCCGGGAGGAAGGCCGTTTCAGCGGCGCGTCGCCTTCCCAGTCGTATGCAGACGGGTCCACCACCACGCTCTTCATCGCGGTCGATGCGTTGCCACCTTCCCTGGAGGCGGCGTCGCGGCTGTAATCCTTCGGCACAACGACACTACGACCATAGGGATCGAGAAGGACCTTGGCGGGATCGAACCGCATACCCCTGGCGAAATCGGATGGCCCCTCAACCCGATACCCATAAATCTGCCCTGCCTGCACGCCGGGCACGAATACGTGCCAGTAGTGATAAGTGCGGTTGGTCGCCGGATCGAGGCGAATAGTGCGCGCCGGCCTGGCGTCATCAGTGTCATCAAAGAGAAGAAGCTCAACCCCTGTGGCATTTTTCGAAAAGACGCTGAAGTTTACGCCCCCTTTTGAAACAGTCGCTCCCAAAGGAGAACTCTTGCCCTCCCGGCTAACGTGTTCGACGTCCGCTGTCACCCTCGATGCGCCTTGCGACCTGGTCATATCCTTCCTACCCATCTTCTCCTCCAAGGATGTTATAGAAAATTCAAGCGCAAGCAATGATATTTCCACGGGCCAAGGTCGACATACAGGCCTGCATCCACCATTTCGTCTCCGCTCCTGTCGAAGGTTTGGCCTGACAGCACATCTTTAAGTCGCCACGTCTTTCCCTTCAGTTCGTCCCACGGCACGCGGACGCGCGCCTGAGCGGTACCTTCAGAGAAGTTTATGACGATAAGATAACGTTCCTCATCCCTGACCCAGCACCAACAGAGAATATTCAGATAGCTCTGGTTGTCGGGCCAGCCGTTTCGGTTGCAGAGCCGCCATTGACCGTTTCTGAAGACGTCGCGGTTGATCTCCTTCAGCAGCTTGCTGTAGAAGGCCGCGAGGTCCGGATCGACGGGCTCGGCGGGACACCGGCCGAGGAAGACAGGAAGCCTGACCTTCCTTCCCTCGAACTGCCCCTCATGGAAGAGCTTTGCACCAGGAATAGTGGCAATGGTCACTGCAGCGGCACGCTCCTTTTGTGGAGAGAATACCGACGCTGCCCTCGGCTCGTCATGGTTTTCGATGAAACGGACCATCCTCTCCTGATAAGCGATGTCGGCGCAGAGGTGAAGGCGGAGACTCTCAGCAGGGTCATGCTCGAGACGGTCGTAGAGCTTTTTGTCGTAGCAGAAGTCGAAACTCTGCTGCTGCAGTTCCCACTCGAGGTCCCAGTATGCCTCTGCGATGAACCTGAACTCCGGATGCCTCCCTTTGATGGCCGGAATGACGGTTGTCCAATAGTCGCTGTCAGGCCTTTGTCCCGCACGAGCGCCCCATGTACGTTCGAAAATATTGTTCATCATGAGCATCGCCATGTCGCACCGGATGCCGTCACATTGTCCGGCAATGTCCGAAACAGTTTCTATGACCGCCCGACGAAGACCGGGATCGAAGGCGTTCAACTGAAGCACATCAGGCCAGGCCGGGAAGTACGGGTCCCTGCCGCAGGCAAAGACATTGCCGCCTGCTTCAAAGAAGGAGGCGGGTTCTCTCCTTAAGTCTTCGGCATCTCCGTGAATGAAGTACCCAGGGTGCTCAAGGACCCACGGGTGGTCGGGCGCCACATGGTTAGGCACAAAGTCGAGGATAAGCCGCAGCCCTCGTTCCCGGAGTATGCTGCGTGCGGCTGCCAGTCCTTTCGCTCCCCCGAGATGATCGTCCACCACATACCTCCGCACACAGTAAGGAGAGCCGACGATGTCCGCCGGTGAAAAATCATGAAGGGCACGCCGGAAATCTTCAAGGAGGCCATGGTTCTGCATCGCTACGCCGATCCCTGCGGGGCTCCTCTCCCAGACGCCCATGAACCATACAGCATCAGCACCGAAGGATGACAGGTAGTCCCATTCCTCAACCGGAACTGTAGAAAGCGTGACAGGCCGAATGTATTTAAGACCCAGTTCATGGAGCCAGACCCATGTGTTGATCTCATAGATCAGCGGATGTTTCGGCCAAGCCTTCATGATGCTTTCTTCTTCCCGCCCGCGAAAATGTACGCAAATATGGCTAATGCTAATACAACGGACATTTTTACGAACAGCATAAGCACCTTGCCGATTATCCCCGGAAACTCAATCGGAAGGTCATGCCACAAAATCAGCGCTGAAACGGCAAGGGCACAGATCAGAATGACGATTTGTTTTCCGTTCATAGCTTATCTCCTGTCGCACAACAGTTTAAAAAATGCGTCTCACCCCCACTGCATATAGTAAATTACCAGATGCTTAGGCCATGTCCTCATCTCTTTGCCGCCCCTGCTTCCTGGGTGCCCTTCACAAACGCCGCTTCTTTCCCCACCTCCAAGGCCCGTTTGGGATCCATGAAACCATAAAGCTGGATCATCTTGGCTACAAGCCCTGTCCAACCGGTCTGATGGCTTGCACCAAGTCCGGCGCCATTGTCGCCATGGAAGTATTCGTAAAAGAGGATGTGGTCGCGCCAATGGGGATCGTTCTGAAACTTCTCCGAGCCTCCATACACCGGACGCTTACCCTGTTCATTCCGCAGAAAGATCCGGCTCAGCCGGTCTGAGATCTCTTTGCTCACCTCAAAGAGGTTCATCATCTTCCCTGAACCAGTGGGGCATTCGATCTTGAAGTTGTCGCCATAGTAAAGATAGTACTGCAGGAGGGCCCGGATGATGACGGCGTTCACCGGCATCCAGATAGGCCCCCTCCAGTTGGAGTTGCCGCCGAACATGCCGGTGTTAGACTCGGCCGGCAGATAGTCCACACGATACTCCTGGCCATTCACGTGGAAGATGTAGGGGTGCTGCTCATGAAACTTGGAGATCGAGCGAATGCCGTAGGGGCTCAGGAACTCATTCTCGTCGAGCATCTTCGTAAGAATCCGGCGGAGCCGCTCCGGGTTGACCAGGGCCAGGATTCCCCGGTCCGCCACGCCGTAATGTCCCGGGCCGGTGGGGTGCATAGTCTTCACGAGTTCGGGCATCCGCCCCAGGCGCTTCGTGACCTGAGCCATCGCCCGCGGCATGCGCTCCCGCCACGCAGCCTCGATTACGGTCGTGGCACACAGGGGCAGGAGCCCCACCATCGAGCGGACCTTGAGACGCGTGGCGCTGCCGTCGGGAAGCCGCAGGATGTCGTAGTAGAAGCCGTCCTCGTCGTCCCACATGCCTTCAGTCCCGGGCTTGTTCATTCCCGCCGCGATATAGTAGAAGTGCTCGGCGAACTTCACGATCATGTCTTCGTAGATGGGATCGTGAAGGGTGAGCTGAAACGCCAGTTCCAGCATGTTCTGGCTGAAGAAGGCCATCCAGGCCGTGCCGTCCGCCTGTTCGAGATGGCCGCCGGTGGGCAGCGGGGCGCTGCGGTCGAAGATGCCGATGTTGTCCAGCCCAAGGAAGCCCCCTTCGAATACGTTCTTGCCGAACCGGTCCTTGCGGTTCACCCACCAGGTGAAGTTCAGCAGCAGCTTGTTGAATGTTTCCCTGAGGAAATCGAGATCGGTCTCCCCGCGCAGGGCCTGCTCTGTCAGGTGCAGGAACAAAGTCGCCCAGGCGTGTACCGGAGGGTTCACGTCACTGAAGTTCCATTCATAGGCGGGCATCTGGCCGCTGGGGTGCAGGTAGACGTTCTTCAACATCAGCATCATCTGGTCCTTGGCGAAGTCGGGGTCAACTATAGAGAGGGGAAGCGTGTGGAAGGCCAGGTCCCAGGCCGCGTACCAGGGGTACTCCCACTTGTCGGGCATCGAGATGATGTCTTCGTTGAGCATGTGGAACCACTCCGAGTTCCGGGCGTTGCGATATCCGGTATGGAGGGGGTTGGAGTTGTGCTCGTCCAGCCAGTTATCACCGTCGAAGAAGAAGAACTGCTTGGACCAGAGCATGCCGGCGATCGCCTGCCGCATGACGTTTGCAGCGTCTTCGCTCACAGATGGCGGTGTCACGGACTTGTAAAAGTCGTCTGCTTCATGAAGCCTGTCTGCAAAGACTGCATCAAAATCCTTTCCAAAGGACTGTGCGATCCGGTTCGAAGAAATGTTGGACAGCCGCAGGCGGACCACGGTAGTCTGACCGGCGCCTACCTTGACCTGGTAGTGCGCTGCGACCTTGGTGCCCTGTTTTTCGGGATTCACCGCAGCCTTGTTGCCCTGCACCACGCAGTTGTTAATGCCGTCTTTCACATAAGGGCTGTCGTTGGGATACTCGGGAAAGAGCCGCTCGTTGTTCGTTGTGTTCTCTGTGAAGAGAAGCGGCACCTCGCCTTCGCAGGAAAGGATGAATTCGCCCAGCAGTGAATGCGTAACTGCGACAGCGCTCGTGCCCGCCTCTGCCTTCATCTGTTTGAGGCTTGGTTTTTCGGCAGCCCTGTTGGATTCGGCAATCCACGATGCCCAGTTGTTACGGAACCAAAGAGTCGGCAGGAGATGCAGTTCTGCCGCCTCCGGTCCCCGGTTGGCTGCCGTTATCTTTATTAGGATGTCTTCCGGGCCCGCTTTGGCATACTCAACGAAGATGTCGAAGTAACGGTCTTCGTTAAAGACGCCGGTGTCGAGAAGCTCGTATTCCATGTCGTTTCTGCTGCGGCGGCTGTTCGTCTCAATGAGGTCGGCATAGGGAAATTCCGCCTGAGGATACTTGTATAGATACTTCATATAGGAGTGGGTTGGCATGCTGTCGAGATAAAAATAATATTCCTTCACGTCCTCGCCGTGGTTGCCTTCGCTGTTGGTGAGGCCGAAGAGCCGCTCCTTGAGGACCGGGTCCTTCCCGTTCCAGAGAACCAGAGCAAAGCAGAGGTGCTGCTTGTCATCGGATATCCCTGCGATGCCGTCTTCGCCCCAGCGGTAGGCGCGCGAGCGGGCATGATCGTGGGTGAAAAAATTCCAGGCGTCACCCCCTTCGCTATAGTCCTCGCGGACCGTTCCCCACTGACGCTCACTCAGATAGGGCCCCCACTTCTTCCAGGGTATATTCTGCTTCCGCTCTTCTTCAAGTCTTTTCCGTTCCATGCTCTTCCCCACTCATGTATATGCTGCGACTTCATCACAAATAAGAGACATCTATATCTTTATATCCATTGTAGCGCCAAAATCTTCTCTGCAATAGTCCCTTTTTACCAGTCCCTTTTTCCCCTGATCTGCATCTGCGCTTCACAGGGAAGCAGAGGTGATAGGCAACGTCATTTGTATGAGATATACTGTTAACCGTAGATGAGACCCGGCAAGTGCAGATGCGCTGTGGCACGTGGTTTTTGGATCTGCTTGAATACCTGCTGCAGGTCCGGAGGTCGGAATTGCCGAATAAAAACATGGGATCTGTCATATCAGCGGGAAGAGCGTCCGGAGTCCTGCTGCACATAACTTCTCTTCCGTCGCCCTATGGCATTGGAGATCTGGGACCAGGCGCCTATGAGTTCGCTGATTTTCTCGTCCGGACCAGGCAGAGCATGTGGCAGGTCCTGCCCCTCAATCTGACCGATCCCCTATATGGGAATTCCCCTTATAGCAGCGTCTCGGCCTTCGCAGTAAATAAGATCCTGATAAGTCCCGATCTCCTGATCGAAAAAGGCCTTCTGGCGAGGAATGACCTCGATCCAGTTCCACTGTTCCCCGAGGGCCGCTGCGATTTCGCATCGGTAATTTCTTACAAGAACAGATTGCTGGAACTGGCCTATCATAATTTTAAAGAAAAAGGAAAGGATCAGAAATCTTTTGAGGCCTTCTGCTTGAAGAATGGCTCCTGGCTTGATGCTTTCTCCCTTTTCATCGCCATAAAAAAACATATGGCAGGAGAAAGCTGGGCCCGATGGCCTGAAGAGCTGAGAGACCGGACTCCCCAAAGCCTTGAGGCGATCAGGAAAGAATATGATGAAGAAATAGAAAAAGAGAAATTCTGGCAATTCATTTTCTCCGAACAGTGGCACAGGTTGAAATCGTTCTGCGCGGAGAAGGGAGTAAGACTGTTCGGAGATCTCGCAATCCATGTGAATTTCGACAGCGCTGATGTCTGGGCAAACCCGGGTCTTTTCAAACTGGACAAAGAAAAAAGACCCCTTTTCGTCTCGGGCGTTCCACCTGACTATTTCAGCTGTACGGGTCAGTTATGGGGCAACCCCGTCTATCGATGGGATGTCCTCAAAAAAAGCGGATACCGATGGTGGATTGAGCGCGTGGCCTATCATCTCGATCTCTTTGATATCATGAGAATCGACCATTTCCGCGGCCTGGTAGCCTCATGGGAAATTCCCGCAGGAGAAAGCACGGCGTTGAACGGAAAATGGGTCAAGGCCCCGGCAAGAGATTTCTTCAAGTGCCTCCGGAAAAATTTTCAGAGCCTCCCTATCGTTGCTGAGGACCTCGGCCTGATCACCCCCGATGTCAGGGAAGTCATGCGTTTGTTCGGCCTGCCGGGTATGAAGGTCCTCCTTTTCGCTTTCGGAGAGGACAAACCCCAGCATCCGTATCTGCCTCACAATTATGAGAAGAATTTCCTGGTCTACACAGGAACGCACGACAATAACACAGTCCGCGGCTGGTTCGAGGCTGATGCATCCGACGACGATAAAAAAAGGTTTTTCCGTTACTGCGGAAAGAAGGTGCGTGGCGATGAAGTCCACTGGGAGTTTATCAGGCTCGCAATGGCGTCTGTAGGCAACCAGGTCATAATCCCCATGCAGGATATCCTAGGCCTCGGCGGAGACAACCGTATGAACCGGCCCTCTATCTGCCAGGGCAACTGGGAATGGAGGCTTCGGCCCGGTCAAATAACGCAGTCAATAGCAGAGAGGCTGTTGGAAATGACAGTGACCTACGGCAGGGGATAGTTTCCCTCTCCAACTCTGCCCCCTCCAAAATCCACTAGTTGGACACCTTTAAGATTTCGAGGATGGTAAAAGAATAGACGGCAATGGTGAGCGCACAGCCGGCCCTGAAAAGCTGTATGGGAAGCCCCGGAATTGGCTCCACAACGAGCCCTCCAAAAACGGCATAACACACAAATCCAGTTCCAGTAACGATAAGCCCATTGGTGATCACTTTCTGAATGCCTTGAACGCATTCATCAAACCATTGGTCGACGAATCATGAGATGTCACCTGCTTGCCGTCTTTCAGTTCCGGAAGGATCCTGTTTGCAAGCTGCTTTCCTAACTCGACACCCCACTGGTCAAAGCTGAAGATGTTCCAGATTATCCCCTGGACAAATATCTTGTGCTCATACATAGCAATGAGACTGCCCAATGTCCTGGGGGTGATCTTTCTGACTATGATTGAGTTGGTCGGCCTGTTCCCCTTGAAAACCCTGTAAGGAACAAGTCTCCTGATATCTTCCTTGTTTGCCCCTGTCCTCTTCAATTCCTCTTCGACCTCTTTCTCCGTCTTTCCCTTCATTAGCGCCTCTGTCTGGGCAAAGAAATTGGAAAGCAGGATATGATGGTGCTCGCCCACGAGGTTGTAAGAGATAGCAGGAGCGATAAAATCACAGGGAATGATTTTTGTCCCCTGATGGATGAGCTGGTAGAAGGCGTGTTGTCCGTTCGTACCCGGTTCTCCCCAAATCACGGGCCCGGTCTGATAACCGACTTCGCGACCATTCCGATCAATATATTTTCCGTTGCTTTCCATATTGCCCTGCTGAAAATATGCGGGGAACCGGTGCATGTATTGATCGTAGGGCAGTATGGCCTCGGTCTGGGCGCCAAAAAAATTATTGTACCAGACTCCGATCACGGCGAGAATGACCGGTATGTTCGCTTCATAAGGCGTCTTCCTGAAATGGACGTCCATGGCATAGGCGCCCTCAAGAACCTCCGAGAAATTTTCAAATCCTATTGTGCAGGCGATAGAGAGCCCTATCGAAGACCAGAGCGAATACCTGCCGCCCACCCAGTCCCAGAATCTGAACATGTTCTTCGGATCGATGCCGAATTTCTCCACCTCTTTTTCATTTGTGGAGATGGCAACAAAGTGGTCCTTGATGAAGGATTCGTCCCCGGCCGAGTCGAGAAACCATCTTCTTGCCGTGTGGGCGTTGGTCATCGTCTCCTGGGTCGTGAAGGTCTTCGAGGCGATCATGAAGAGAGTGGTCTCGGGAGACAAACCCTTCAAGGTTTCCGTAATATGAGTCCCGTCGACGTTCGACACAAAATGCGGACGCAGGTGGGGCTTCCAGCAGGGTTTAAGGGCCTCGGTCACCATGACCGGCCCCAGATCGGAACCTCCGATTCCGATATTGACAATGTCCGTTATCGATTTCCCTGTGTATCCTTTCCATTCCCCTGAAATGATCCTTTCGGAAAATTGTGACATCTGCCTCAAAACTGCATTCACCTCAGGCATGACGTCTTTTCCGGCCAGATAGATGGGGGTATTTGAGCGGTTTCTCAGGGCCACGTGAAGAACCGCCCGCTTTTCGGTCTCGTTGATCATGTCGCCTGTAAACATGCTCTCCTCAGCATCTTTTACCCTGCATTCCCTGGCAAGTTCGAAGAGAAGACGCATCGTCTCTTTCGTGATGATATTTTTCGAGTAGTCCACGAGCATATCTTCGAATCGAACGGAAAAAGCAGAGAATCTAGTTTTGTCCCGCCTAAAGAGATCTGTCATGGGGCGGTCTTTCATCACCCGGTAGTGTTCTTTCAGTTTTTTCCAGGCTTTCCTCTTTGCCGGATTCAGCTTCGGAAGCATTCCATGCACCTCCTGTTTATGTCGTACAACGCCTAGTGCTTATTTCGTTCCAGACGGGCTTTTTACCCTCTCCGTATCTGCAAGTGCCCGGATGGCCGTCGCATATTGGTCCTTGAGAGCGGCAAGGAAGACACTGTTGATCTGTCCCTTCCATGTCGTTATCTCGGTGAAACGTTTCGGGATCGATACGTCTTCAGGACGGTACCCTGTCTTGACGCGCAGCTTCCATCTCAGCCTCTGGATCTCACCCGCAACCGCGTCCATATTGTCTGCCAGGGCCCCGTAGCCGACGCTCTTGAGGCAATTACCGAGTACTTCATCCGTATAAACTCCCCGCGCAAACAGGCAAGAGATCATAGAGGTGAGAAAAACCCTTCCCTTCTCATCCTTGACCATGAACTTCACTGCATCCTCAACCTTATCGCCCTTCGGCTTCTGGTCATAGGAGTAGCCTCCGGAGTCAAGATGCGAGTGGCGGAAGCCGAGGGCCTGGGAAACAAAGAACGCTGCACCCGTCGCATAGCCCCCCATCTCCTGTCCGAGTACGCAGGCGAAATCACCTCCGCCATAGCGTTCCGCTGCCTTCGCCGTGCCCTGGGACAGAAGCTCGTAAAACTCATTTGTCCCATAGGCCATGTGCTGAAGGGCCGCCTGGTACGAAGCCGGGCTGCCAAACGCCAGAGGAACAAGAGTCTCTTTTTCGGTAATGATGCCCTTGGCGAGCGCCTCTGTGGCCCATGCCAGCGCGACCCCAGGAGACATCACATCGAGCCCCATCCTCTCGGCCACATCGATAAGTTTCAGGACCTCGAAGCAGTCCATGACCCCCAGCATGGAGCCGACAGCGAAAATAAGTTCATGGTCGTAGGAGATCTGACGATAGATGTAGCGGTTTTCTTCCCGGAAGCGTTCTCTCACAAAACCGATATGGATGCAGCCCACAGGACATCCGGCGCAGGCCGCGTTTCTGAGGAGCGCGACCTCGGCAAACCGCTCGCCGGTGATGCCCTCGGTAGCAGGGTCGGCAGTTGCCTGGAGGTTCCTGATCGGCAGTGCCTTCAGGTCATTCATGACCCT
>JAKAIZ010000072.1 GCA_021814065.1 Nitrospirota bacterium
CGTGCTGATCCCGATCCTCCCGAGCAGTGCCCTCATCTCCTCTTTTGTGATCGAAGTGCCGAGCAGGGAATTCACCTTGTCGTATCCGGCTTCCACAGCCGGCGGGACATATCTTTCGGGATAGGCGTCGACGATCTCATGGATCTTTCCGCCGCCTGTCTCCCGCATCAGCAGCGCGGCCCTGTTAAGCGCGTTTTCGAGGAAGACGACATCCGTCCCCCTCTCGAAACGGTAAGATGATTCTGTCTTCAGTCCGAGCGTCTTGGATGTCCTTCTTATAGATGTCGGCTCGAAATAGGCGCTTTCAAGAAAGATATTTCGTGTTTCGGAGGTCACGCTCGACGCCTCTCCGCCCATCACGCCGGCGATTGCCACAGGCTCCTTCCCGTCCCATATCAGAAGCATCTCCGGAGACAGTTCCCGGTCCGCGCCGTCAAGTGTTGTGATCTTCCTTCCCTCCCCTGCGCGTGCGACCCTTATTTTGGACCCGAAAAGTTTGTCCGCGTCAAAAGCATGCAGGGGATGGCCGAGTTCCAGAAGCACATAGTTCGTGATATCGACGATATTGTAATTTAGGGAACGAACGCCGCATTTTTCGAGGCGTTTTTTCATCCATTCAGGAGTGTCGCGCACGGTAACGCCCTTGATCAGCCTTCCGGTATACCGGTTGCAGAGCGCCGGATCGAGGATTTCTACAGTCACTTCGGATGCAGGCGGGCCTCCCTGAATACGGGTATCCGGGACCTTCAAAGGCATACCGAAGGCCGCGGCGACCTCTCGTGCAACCCCGAGGATGCTCAGGCAGTCCGGCCTGTTCGGCGTAACGTTCACTTCAAAGACAATGTCGTCGCCGGCAGGTTCCATGCCTTCTATCTCGAGGCCTGCCATCGTCAGCCTGTCGGCAACCTCCGTCGGGGAGACCCGTACGTCGACAAATTCTTTCAGCCACTCAAACGAGACTTTCATATCACTTCACCATGCTGCGACATTCCTAAATCAACCCCTGACGCTGTGAAGAAAACAAGGGCGGATGGACTGAAATACGCCATAGTCGAGGCTCCGATAAGAACAATTGAAAAACCAGCCCACCATGCCAGGAAAACATTTTGCTGCAGCCTGCGTTTACGTGAATCAACATTAAATTCTGCCGATTGTATGGCGTCTTTCAGTCTGTCTGCCCTCGCAATAGGCTTTTTATACATGTTCACATCCACTAAAACTGCCTCAGGAACCTGACTTCGTTTTCGTAGAAAAGCCGGATGTCGTCTATCGCATATTTCAGCATCGTCATTCTCTCGACGCCCATGCCGAAGGCGAACCCTGAATACTTGTCAGGGTCGTAGCCGGCCATTTCGAAGACCCGCGGGTTCACGAGTCCGGAGCCGAGGACCTCGAGCCAGCCGGTTGTCTTGCAGACGCGGCATCCCTTTCCTTTACAAAAGACACAGCCGATATCTACCTCTGCGCTCGGCTCGGTGAAGGGGAAATAGCTCGGACGAAACCTGACCGGCGTTTCCTTGCCGAAGAAACTGTGGATGAAGAGCTCGAGCACACCCTTAAGATCGCTGAAAGAGATATCGGTATCGACCATAAGCCCCTCGACCTGGTGGAACATGGCGGTGTGTGAGACGTCGGCATCGCAACGGTAGACCTTCCCCGGAGCGATGATCTTTAGCGGCGGCCGCCGTTTCTCCATCACCCTAACCTGAACGGGTGAGGTATGGGTCCTCAGCACAACATCATCCGATACATAGAAGGTGTCCTGCATGTCACGGGCCGGATGGTCTTTGGGAATGTTCAGGGCCTCGAAATTGTAATGATCAAGTTCGACCTCGGGACCGTCTTCTATCCCGAATCCCATCGAGACGAAGATATCCTTGATCTCGCCAAGGACCTGATTGATCGGGTGTCTCCTGCCGAACTGCGTGGATTTGCCGGGGAGGGTGACGTCTATCCTTTCGGTGAGGAGCCTTCTCTCTTTTTCGCCCTCCCTCAGAGAGAGTTCTTTGCCCCTTATCGTCTCTTCAATGATGTTCTTTGCTTCGTTGAGTCTTCTGCCGAATTCCTTCTTTTGCGCGGGGTCGGGAATCGCGGAAAGGGCCTTCATCCTGGCCGTCAAAAGCCCTTTCTTCCCCGAATATTTTGTCTTGATCTGCTGGAGATCAGCGAGGTCCGAAACCCGTTCCACGTCGGACCGGAACTCTGCTTCTATCTGGGTTAGCGCGTCGAATAACTGTTTTGCCGAAAGAAGTTCATCCACCGGACTGCGCTAAGAAGCCAGTTTCGTCTTTACTTTCTCTGCGATCAGGCCGAAGGCCTTGGGATCGCTGTAGGCAAGTTCGGCAAGGGCCTTTCTGTCGAGTGAAATCTCTGATTTATTCAGCCCGTTCATGAACTGACTGTAATTGAGACCCATCGCGCGGACTGCGGCGCTTATCCTCGTAATCCAGAGAGACCTGAACTCGCGCTTTTTCGCCTTCCTGTCCCGGTATGCATACTGGAGTCCCTTGTCGACGGCCTCGGTCGCAGTCCTGTACAGGCGGCTCCTGCCGCCATAATAGCCCTTCGCCCTGTCGAGTATCTTTTTCCTTCTTTGTCTTGTCTTGAAACCACCTTTTGCCCTCGGCATCTTCTCCTCCTCAAAAATCAGTTAAACGTGAAAAGTCAAAAGTGAGAACTACCCTGCAGATGATGGGGTAACGATCTTCGATTCGTTATCTTTCACCTTTCACTTTTAACATTTCGCCGTCATTACATGTACGGCAACAGCTTTTTTATCCCGTCGTAATCGCTTTCGGAAACGAGTGCGGGAGTTCTCAGTTTCCTCGTCCTCTTGGACGGCTTGCTGGTCAGGAGGTGGCTTTTAAAGCCCTTCCCCCTCTTGATCTTTCCAGTGGCGGTCATCTTGAACCGCTTTGCCGCGCCCCTATGCGTCTTTAGCTTTGGCATCTCTTCCTCCGTGATAGTAAACGGGAATCGGGTCCGGAACGATATTCCGCAACCCTTTTTCCCTCGTTAGAAACAAGATATGTAGTATACCTAAAAAAAAATTATTTGTCACGGCACACTTGCTACATCTCCCGCCGAGCGGGGAGACGCCGGCGGACCCTCCGATATCGGATGGCCTGTCCGCTTCCCAGCCGTTATGCCTTGGGAGCGACGACCATCGTGATGTGGTTGCCCTCCAGCCTCGGTTGCTGCTCGATCTGGAATTTCCCCACAAGCTGCTGGGTGATCTTTTCGAAGACCTTCATACCAAGTTCAGGCCGGACAATTTCCCGTCCCCTGAAATACATGACGACCTTCGCCTTGTCGCCTTCCTCGATAAAACGGTTGATGTTCCGTATCTTCAGCCCTAGGTCGTGCTCGCTTACCTGGGGCCTCACCTTGACCTCTTTTACATCTATCGTCTTTTTCTGGGCATGCTTTTTGTTGAGCTGGTATTTATACTTACCGAAATCAAGGATCTTGCATACGGGAGGCACGGCGGTCGGAGATACCTCGACCAGGTCAAGCCCCCTGTCGGCGGCCCTGCTGAGTGCCTCTCTGACCGACATCACGCCGAGTTGTTCCCCCTCGATGTCGATGACCCTTATTTCTCTTGCCCGTATCTGCTCGTTTACCCGAATGTTCTTACCAACATCCCTGCCGCTTATGTTTGCACCTCCCTGGAGTTTATCTTTTCAAGAAGAAAAGATATCAATTCTTCCACACCGAATGGGCCCAAATTCTCCCCATTTCGCCTTCTCATCATCACTATGTTCTCGGCTGCCTCTTTGTCGCCTATTATAACCGAATAAGGGACCTTTCGAATAGTGCTCTTTCTTATCTTATTCCCTATCTTTTCGCCGTCAATATCAAGCTCCACCCTCACCCCGCGGGCCGTGAGCGCCGCCTTAAGGCCCTCGGCATATGCAGCGTGGCGCTCCGAGATCGTCAGCACCGACACCTGCACCGGAGCGAGCCAGAGGGGAAAGGCGCCGGCATAATGCTCGATCAGCATGCCGAAGAAGCGCTCGATCGATCCGAGAAGCGCCCGATGGATCATATACGGGCGGTGCTGTTGGTTGTCCATGCCGATATAGTTCATATCAAACCGTTCCGGTTCGTTGAAATCGAACTGCACCGTGGAGCACTGCCAGAGCCGTCCCAGTGCGTCCTTGATCTTGATGTCGATCTTGGGGCCGTAGAAGGCACCGCCACCCTCGTCCATCTCGTAGGCGAGTTTCGCCTTGTCCGCGGCGACCTTGAGCGCCTGCGTCGCCTGCTCCCACATCCTATCATCGCCCACGGCCTTTTCCGGCTTCGTGGCGATGTAGGCGGTGAAATCCTCAAACCCGAAGGTCTTGAGCATCTTGACCACGAAACCCAGGACCCTTATGACCTCTTGCTCCATCTCCTCGGGCGCCACGAAGATGTGCGCGTCGTCCTGGGTGAACCCCCTCACCCGGAGCAGCCCATGCAGCACGCCGGTACGCTCGAACCGGTAAACCGTGCCCAGCTCTGCGTAGCGCATCGGCAACTCCCGGTAGGAGCGGAGCTTGTTCTTGTAAATCTCGATATGGAAGGGGCAGTTCATAGGCTTCACATAAAACTCCTGTCCTTCCACTTCCATGGACGAATACATGTTCTCCCGGTAGAAACCGAGATGCCCCGACGTCTCCCAAAGAATCGCCCGGCCGATATGAGGAGAATACACGAAATCGTAGCCGTTCTTCTGATGCTCGTCCCGCCAGAAGTCCTCGATCGTCTTCCGGATGAGCGCGCCCCTGGGGTGCCACAACACCAGTCCCCCGCCCACGTTGTCGGACAGAGAAAAGAGGTCCAGTTCCTTGCCGAGCTTCCGATGGTCCCGCTTCTTCACCTCTTCGAGGAAATTCAGGTAGTCCTTGAGGTCCTTGGGATTGTTGAAGGCAGTGCCGTATATCCGCTGGAGCATCTTGTTCTTCTCATCTCCGCGCCAGTAAGCGCCGGCAACGCTGAGGAGCTTAAATGCCGTTATCCTCCCTGTCGAAGGGAGATGGGGGCCCCTGCAGAGATCGACGAAGCCGTCTTCCTCATAAAGCGTCACCACTTCGTCAGGTATGTCCTTCAGGAGTTCGACTTTATACGTCTCACCCTTCTCAGTGAACAGGGCGGCGGCCTCTGCCTTCGAGATCTCCTTCCTGACAAAAGGCGAGTTTTTCCTGATAAGCTTCTCCATCTCTTTTTCGATGGAGGCGATGTCCTCTGGCGTGAAGGTCCTGCCGATATCGAAATCGTAATAGAACCCGTCCTGGATAGCCGGCCCTATCGCGACCTTAGCCTCTGGAAAGAGCTTCTTGACGGCATGGGCCATGACGTGGGAAGTGCTGTGCCGGAATATCACCTTGCCCTCTTCTGAGTCGAAGGCGATCACCTCGACGAGGTCTTGCTCACCCAAAGAGTTTATGGAGTTGAGGTCGCGGGGCAGGCCGTTGATCTTGACCGCTATGGCCTTTGCTTTCTTGAGCTGCTTTTCTAATTCCGAAACATCGACGACATCCAGTTCTCTTCCGTCCTCTGTCCTGAGCTTAATGTCCTACCTCCGCAGAAATCGCTTTTTTGCCTACACTCCCATTATAAAGGAAACGGAATATCTTACAAAATATTATTTTCTTATTTCAACATGCTTACATACCGGTTACGGATGCCGGTCATTTCCGGACTCCGGAGATGCGGCCGTTTATAGTCCCTCCCGTCTGGCTATGTCCGTCGGCTGAGCGCGAAATGGTACAATACGGAACAATGGATCACACGACACTTCTGGGTATTGCGGCGGGCACCCTCACGACGATTGCATATCTGCCCCAGGTCATCAAAGTCTGGAAAACAAGATCTACACACGATATTTCGGCGGGTATGTTTATTACCTTGTGCCTGGGTCTGGTAATGTGGACATTCTATGGCTTATCCATTAACTCCATGCCGGTCATCATCGCAAACATCATTTCTCTTGTTCTGGCGTTCACTGTCCTGGTTTTCAAGATAAGGCAGGGATAGCGCGGACTTCATCCCAACCGCCTTGCCCGCCTCTTGACACCTGCAAGAAAGCGGCATAGCGTGTAGTTATAACCTTGAGAAACGGTTCCGGAATATGCTTTTTAGGGTCCTCTGAATTTCATTCGGCATCGCCACGGGGGATTATGAAATGAAATGGATAACGCAGGAGAACGTGCAGATAGACCGGGTCGCCTGTCCGTGGCTCATCAGGAAATTTATAGACAAAGAAGAGAACGTTGAAGGGCATTCACCTGGACTCCGATAGCCGTCTCCTTTTTGGGACGAGGAGCTTCCGCCTGTTTTCCTATGGCTTTTTATCCGTCGTGCTGATGATCTATCTGGCCGGACTTGGGCTGAGCGAACCGCAGATAGGTCTCCTGTTCACTCTTACGCTGATCGGCGATACGGTCATTTCCCTCTGGATCACGACATCGGCCGACCGGCTTGGCAGGAGGCGCATGCTGATCATCGGATCGCTGCTTATGGTACTGGCAGGGAGTCTCTTCGCAGTTACCGACAACTTCCTGCTCCTCCTTGCGGCGGCGACAATCGGCGTCATCAGCCCCAGCGGCTATGAGGTCGGACCGTTTCTGTCGATCGAGCAGTCCGCACTGTCTCAGGTCGTACCGGGCAGTCAACGGACGCAGGTATTCGCCTGGTACAACCTTATCGGCTCATTTGCCACGGCGCTCGGCGCACTCTTTGGAGGCGGGCTGACGCAATTTTTGCAGAAGGCGGGAATGACGCCGCTGGGAAGTCAGCGCATTATCGTTGCGGCGTATGCAACTGCAGGGCTTGTGCTCGGCTTTCTTTTCAGTCGGCTCTCAGGCGGCATCGAGGTCGCCGGTGCCAATATGCAGCAGGGTCCTTCAGAGGTGAAACGGCTTTTGGGGCTCCACCGCTCCCGGGGCGTTGTCTTGAGACTCTCTGCTCTTTTCTCATTGGACGCCTTCGCCGGCGGATTCGTCCTTCAGAGCATTGTGGCGTACTGGTTTTATGTCCGTTTTCACGTGCAGCCCGGCCTGCTCGGCGCGATCTTCTTCGGTGCCAATATCCTCGCGGGACTTTCCTCACTGATGGCGGCGCGCGTCGCGTCCCGCATCGGCCTTATAAAGACAATGGTATACACGCATATCCCCTCGAACGTCCTGCTGATGCTGGTGCCCCTGATGCCGAACCTCCCTCTTGCGATCACGATGCTCCTGCTGCGCTTCAGCATCTCCCAGATGGACGTGCCGACCCGTCAATCATATACGATGGCGGTCGTCAGTCCTGATGAGCGCTCCGCTGCAGCAGGCATCACCGGAATCGCGAGGACGACAGGTGCTTCGCTTGCACCGGCCATCACCGGTCCGCTCCTTGCGCAGGCGACACTGCTGAATCTGCCGTTTTTTCTCGCCGGAGGCCTCAAGATCGTCTACGACCTGCTTCTCTACCGGAGCTTCCGGCGCATCAAGCCGCCCGAGGAAGGCGCTTAAAATGCATTTTCAGACCATTCCGGCTACCATTCATGCGTCTTTCGCCCCATAGTATTCACCGCCGTCTTGCCTGGTCCATCGACTAACTTTCGCCGGCGTGCTTTCCGTTGATGCAAGAGTTCCGATTCAAACATGCTCACAGATGTTGAGACGCAATTTGTTCAGTCCATCCAGTACACCTCACCCACGCTGAAAATCAGTGTACGGTTGTTCTGACTGATACTTGATAGGTATTTAAATCCGAAACTGCCGCCGATTACCGGTAGGAACCTGCCTGAGGGCCAATAAAGTAGCCCGTCCCCTTTTCTGCTTCTGTTCTGTGCTATTATCGACGGCGTCTCTGTACAACAGAAAGCAGAACATTTATAATCAACTAAGAGGTGGGAAGGAGGTGGGCGTGTGAATGACATATCCGTTTTTACAATAGGGTACGAAGACAGCACTATAGACGAATTCATCACCCGCTTACAAAAACATAATATTGCAGTTCTTGTTGACGTACGTGAAGTGCCGGCCAGTAGAAAACCCGGTTTTTCAAAAAATAGGCTGTCAGAAATTCTTCACGATCATAATATCGGCTATTTGCACGTAAAGGCATTGGGAAGTCCTAAGGCCATCAGAGAGAAGCTTCACCGCGATAACGATTACGAATCTTTTTTTGATGGATATAACGCCTATATAGATTCTCAGCTTGACGTAGTGAAGGAGCTTTATGATGAGGTTGTCAGCCGAGAAACCAGTTGTCTTATGTGCATGGAAAGATTTCCGGAACATTGCCACAGGCGGGTCGTGGCGGATAAGATAAAGGAGATTGACGGAAACGGCTTGAAAATTCGGCATATTTAGTCTTTGGAGGGAGGGTGCAGTGCTTTGGGGATCAAAGAAAATGCTTCTAACAATAAGTCATCCCATTGAAAGTCTATGAAGAAGGAACGCTTTCTTGTCACTGTCAAAACGTATCCTACGCTCTCTAGGAAATATGGGGAGACCGTTTGCACGGCAGGCGTGCGAACGGACGGCTCATGGGTGCGCATCTATCCTGTCCCATTCCGTAGACTGGGTGAGAGGGAGCAGTACATGAAGTACGATTGGTTGGAATGTGATTTGGTAAGAAACACCTCCGATCCTCGACCAGAAACATTTCGTCCAACCGACATTACACAATTATTCCCGATCGACCACATGGGGACAAAAGGGAATTGGCGGACACGACGAAGATTAATTTTGCAAACTGCCACAGTGTATACTCAACTTCAACCTTTAATGGACGGTGCAAGAGCAAATGCACTATCTCTTGCCGTTTTTAAGCCTACTCGCATTCTGGATTTTATATGGGAACCCGAGGACCGCGAATGGGACCCTGCGAAAGTTGAGGAAATGCGGAGTCGCACGCAGCAGGGCGTCCTGTTCGAAGAAGATGCCTGGCGGCAGACCTTTAAACTGATTAATAAGCTTCCTTACAGTTTCTCCTATCGATTCGAGGATGCCGATGGGAAATTCAGTGAAATGCAAATATTGGACTGGGAAACGGGTCAACTATATTGGAACTGCCTGAAACAAAGCAACAACAACGAGGAGAAGGCACTGACGAAAGTCCGTGAGAAGTATTATGGCGAGTTCTTGACGAAGGATTTGCATTTCTTTCTCGGCACGACCCAGCAGTTTCATGGATGGGCGACTAATCCTTGGGTTATCATTGGGGCATTTCCAATTCCGCGTGAACGGCAATCAGACTTATTCTGAAAAAACTCTTCACTTACCGTCTTTCTTCTTGATGTCTGTGGAAAGATGAGAGGTCATGTTTACACATTTGACAAAATGAGGCATAGAGAGTTGATAAGAGGGGGCACCGGTCTTCCTCTTTTGTTCTCAAAATAACCAGAAAGGGTCAGGATTGTCGAATGTGCAGGCCTGCCCCCTGTTTCTTGGTTACTGCCTGTCCCCTTTTTCAGTTCTCAATCGCCAAGGCCACAGAGTCTTGATGCGGTGCAGAATGCTGGTAAATAGGACGCGAGTACGTCTCCATAAATTCATGCTGTGCTCAAAATCGGGCTGAGCGTTTATGCTGGCGATGTACTTGTCTCTATCCTGCCTGTCCCGCTGCTGGACTGCCTCAATCGCGCGGGCGCTCATTGGCCCTGCATCGATCACACGATTCTTGCGGATACAGTAGTGGGATTTGCACGCGTACTTCCAGTTACCCACGGAAGGATATAGGCTGACGGTGCCGTCAGGCATTTTAGTCAACCGCCACCTGGCTGGACCGATTTTGTTATAGACGTCCTCACCGCAGCCGCAGCAGCACTTATGCGCCGTGAGGTCAAACTCCTCACAGATATAAAGCACGCCCTCCTCCATCTTATCCGGCAATTGCTCCACATATTGGGGCCTGATGCCCTGAATTTTCATGCGGGCTCCGAATGATTGTGTAACAGGCGTTGCCAAGTCAGAACATAGTGCAGAGCGTTGACTGCAATCTCTTCGGAGTAAAAACCGATCTTCTGCTTGTAGACGATGACTGCCAGCATAGCATTCAGCGCATTGAGTTCAGCGACCTGTATGTTGTTGTAAACGGCATCTTCCTGGTCGTCAGAGACCGGCAACCTATCTACGAGAGATTTGGATTCACAATCAATCGCCGTTACTCGTATGCGGGCTATCAGTTTGGTCGCCTCCGGGACTCTATCGACACCCATTCCAACGTCAACGAATGGGATACCTTTTTCAGCAAGGTGACGAGCGATAAGGCCACGCGACGGGCCGTGATCCACTGCGATGAAAACGAAGTTGATATCATCCAACTCGTGTACGTTGCCCTGATCAATGCGAATGGGATGACTTTCGATGCCAGTGCGCATACGACAGTAGACATTTCGAAGATAGTCGGTCTTGCGCACTTGCTGGTGCGCCTCGTCGATTGTTAGCGCTCCAGGCATCCGGTACGCGGTCGCTGGTTCAACGATGTCCTCATCGTAAAGGTGGATTTCCTTTACAGGGGTCTTGGCGATTGCATCCAGGATGTAGCTTCCTGTCCCTCCCAGTCCTACGATGGCCACTTTGGCCAACTTGAGCTTCCCTTCGTATACATCCAGGCCGGCGCGGGCTACCGCCGTATTCGGGTAGAAGAAAACCGAGGGGGCCTGCCGAACAGAGATCGAGCCATCACCGGCTGCGCTAACTGTAGGATCAATAACGCTGACATAGCTTTGGAGCTTACGTATATAGTGCGTCAGCTTGTTATAGATATTGTCTAGAGTGTCGGCTCTTTCGGATTTGTAGGAAAACCTACACAGCGCTTGCCTTCCAGCTACGGCTACCGGATTGGTGTCGGCAACCAGCACGTGCGCCAGCGATTCTCCCGCCGGCGTACATGGAACGCTGCCCGTGAACAAGACGGTGTGGTCACCGAACTGCGCTACGCCATCCTTCTCGTAATATGCGGAAATGATTGCGGCGCGACTGATGACACCGGCTGCCGAAACATACGGAACGTTGTCAACGACAATGTACTCACCTTCAATACTGACGGCGTACTTTTCATCTACCAGCCGCTGAACGTGAGGACTAAGAGCGATTCGATTTTCCGGCATCAAATCTCATCCCATTCTCTAGGGGTACGCTCTGCCCCGGGGTCAGTGTGCCCGCTCTATTGCCGTGCACCCATTCAACGTCGTATAGGTTGAGATCTTGGCCTGCCGTGTTAAGACCAGCCTCTGCAAGCACCTGCTCGAAAGAGATGCTCGGCCCTGGTACCTTCCGCGGTTTGGTGTTAACGAATATCTGAAAATCTTTCTCTGGATCTTTCATAGTTCCTCCGTTTTATTATTATTTTTCTTTACGGACTCCTTTAAATGGGTCCTTGTCAGCCTTCTGGTCCATGAAGCGGCCGTCATCAGTATTTCGCTTCGTCCAATTGCCGGTTTTAGGGTTATACGTTTGGGAGCGGTCCCTTACCGCGCCCTGCCTATGCCCATCGCCATATGGCTTGTTCCTTGCCATTTCTTTTCACCTCCTTCACAAGCTTGGTTCGTCCGTAGTGGACCACGTTCTAATTCTACAATAAGTATGCTCAGTATGTCAAGCAATATAATTATCGCAAGCACAGGCTGAATATGCTAAACTTAATTAGCGGCCAAGTTCCATGGAGTTAAAGGCCGGAAGGGAGGCAAGATGAGTGGTGAGGCAGTGAACAAGACAACACCTCTTGGACAATTTCTATCTGCCTTAAGAATCTCGAAGGGGCTCACACTTCGCGAAGTTGAGGAGGCTACTAACAAAGAGATTTCTAATGCGT
Source organism: Nitrospirota bacterium (assembly GCA_021814065.1). Lineage (GTDB taxonomy): Bacteria > Nitrospirota > Thermodesulfovibrionia > Thermodesulfovibrionales > UBA6898 > Sulfobium. Next base: position 11,794 of record JAKAIZ010000072.1, read on the forward strand.
ACTTGAGTCAGCTCGAAAACGGACACATTAAGAAACCCTCTCCGAATATCCTATATAGTCTGGCTATTATTTATGGCACAAGTTATGAGGATTTGATGAGCAGAGCAGGATATATATTAGCCACGTCAAAGGGCGATAAGACTTCAAAAGGGAAAAGGCTTGCTGCTTTTGCAAACCAAACTCTTACCAGCGAGGAAGAAGAAGAACTCTTGAAATATCTTGCATTTCTTCGCTCTAAGAGAAGACGCTGAATGAGAAAGTCCGACGACTGCTCTCTTACCGCAGAACAATACAGCAGTGTATGCAAAAAAGCAGAGTACGCTCTTCGTAGTGCGGGTGCATTTGGCGTTTTCCCTACTCCAATTGAAGATATCCTATCCGCACAGAAGCTTGAACTCGAGCATGAAAATGTCTTTGAATTGTCTTTCCTAAAGAAAATACGCAAGAGAGCAAGTTCAGCCCTAAAGTCCGCTATCGGGAAGGTTATAGGGTTATTCCATATTCCGGGTAAGATTATCTTCATTGATAAAACAGTTATGGCAATAAAACAGACTTTTTTGAAGCTGCATGAAATAGGTCACTACATCTTACCTTGGCAGAGAAAAATGTATGCTGTTGTCGAGGATTGTAAGCAGACAATTGACCCTGAGATAGCAGATCTTTTTGAACGTGAGGCGAATGTCTTCGCCAGTGAAGTTCTATTTCAAAGGAATACTTTTATTGAGGAAGCTTTGGACGACCCCTTCGGGATAAAGGTTCCCATGAAACTGAGCAAGAAATATGGGGCATCTGTTTACGCGTCGATCAGGCAATATGTTCAAAAAAATCCACGTTCCTGCATCGTATTGGTCTTAAATCCACCTGAACTCATTGATGGGTCTGGATTCAGGGCGCATTTGCGTCGTGAAATTGTCTCGCCGTCGTTCAAAAGAGTATTTGGTGAGTTTAACTGGCCGGCTTATTTTTCACCCGATGACGAAATCGGCGCGATAATCCCTATGGGTAGCAAGAGAATGTCATCACCAAAAGAAATAATCCTAACTGACAGAAACGGAACAGAGCACAACTGCATTGCCGAGTCCTTTAAACACCCGTACAATGTGTTTATTCTAATACATGTTGTTCAGGAACTTACAAAGAAATCCGTTCTTATCTCCAGATAATTCTTGCTGATGTTAGTTTTTTTGTCTGCTCGCCCTTAACGAAAGCCATATACCCTTTATACCAATTATTTCCGCTCGTAACCTGGTAGGCTGATTCAAATAGCAGCGACTATTTGTTACTGTGAGGATATTGCGGCAAATGAGCATGCCTGTTTTTTTCTGACTTGGAGGGGTACATCTCACGCGGTCGCTACCGGCAACGCGTTTCTTTCCAAGAGCAACCTTGCATGTGTGGCATAAACGCTACAGGGCTGATTACGGGAAGTACATCTTGCTGCGTGTTTCGGGATCAAGGCGATTAGTTTCCTGTGGGGCGGCCGGATTTACCGGAATCGATGCCCGGAACTGATTTTCCGATGCGAAAGAGGGTTGCGCACTTTTTCCCGGCCGGTGTAAGATTATATTCTAATCCTATCTGACTCATCTCCGGAGGAATTATGTTAACGCTCAATTTCGCGAACATGATGGAAAAAGTGATAGGCCCCAACGGGATGAACGAAAAGACGATAGAGGGCCTCAGTCTGAAGGCGGCAGAGATACACAGGGAAATAATCGGGCGGAGGCGTCCGGAACTCGAATTCATGGATCTCCCTGGCGGCGATACTACCGATATCCGGAAGCTCGGCGGTGAGGTAAGGCAGGAGTCGGAAAATTTTCTTCTGCTCGGAATCGGCGGGTCTGCGCTGGGGCCAAGAGCAATACTGGAGGCGTTGAGTCCGTACCATAATCTGAGGAAAACGCCGAGGGTCTTCATCTATGACAATGTCGACCCGCTGACACTAAGACATATACTTTCGGTTGTCGACCTTACAAAGACGACTGTTAACGTCATCTCTAAATCGGGCAGTACCGCAGAGACGGCAGCCTCGTTCATGATCCTCTGGGATGAGATGAAGAAGGCCGTCGGCGCAGATGCGGCGAAGATGTTCATCGCAACGACCGATCCCGCATCCGGCAACCTAAGAAAGATCGCCTCCGACTTCGGAATGAGGACCCTGCCGATCGGAAAGGGGATAGGCGGCAGATATTCGGTGTTAAGCCCGGTCGGCCTCCTCCTTGCCGAAGTCATCGGCGTCGATTCACGCGAACTGCTGAAGGGAGCGGCCGACATGCGTTTGCGCTGCGCAGCCGATGAATTATTGAAAAACCCGGCATACATGCTCGGCAGCCTGCTCTATCTCATGAATGCCGATGGAAAGAGGAACGTCAACGTCCTCATCCCTTATGCCGACGGCCTCAAATTCTTATCCGAATGGTTCTGCCAGCTCTGGTCCGAGAGCCTGGGCAAGGAAGGGAAAGGCATGACGCCCTATCCTTCGGTGGGCACGACCGACCAGCATTCTCAGCTCCAGCTCTGGATGGAAGGGCCGGAAGACAAGGTCGTCACCTTCATCAGGATCGACGAGTACGGCGCTGATTATACGATACCCGGGGTCTTTGAGGAGGTCGAAGGGACAAACTATCTTTCCGGCCGGCGTCTCTCCGAATTGATAAAGGCCGAAGAGGAGTCTTCCGAGCTTGCCCTCGCAAAACGGGGACACCCGAACATGACGATACAGATTCCGTCTATCGACGCCTACCACCTGGGAGGACTCTTCCAGTTCTTCGAGATCGCCACCGCCTTCACCGGGCTTCTCCTGGGGATCAATCCCTTCAACCAGCCCGGTGTGGAAGAGGGGAAGAACTTCACCTACGGCATGATGGGAAAGAAGGGCTTCGAGGCAAAGAGGGAAGAAGTGGAGAAGGCGAGGGAAGACAAGGCCTGCTGGCAGATTTGAAGCTCCGGATTCTCCTCGTCAACCCCTGGATCTATGATTTTGCCGCCGCCAACCTCTGGTCAAGACCGCTCGGCCTTCTGAAGGTCGCCGAATGTCTCAGCGCGTATGATGTCGAGCTCTCCATGATCGACTGTACCGACTCCTTTCGCGGCGTACGATGGGGCAGAGGCAAGTATCCGAAGCACCCGGTTGCAAAGCCTGACTGTCTTAAGCCCATTCCGAGGACGTTCGGCAGATATGGGATTGCGGTCGATGCTTTCAGGAAGAGACTAAGGGAGAAAGGGCCTTTCGATCTCGTCTTCATGACCTCAATCATGTCCTACTGGTACCCGGGTATCCAAGCTGCAATCGGCATTATCAGGGAAGAGTACGGAAATATCCCGATCGTTCTGGGCGGCATATATGCCACTCTCTGGGAGCAACATGCATCGGAAAATTCAAGCGCTGATTTCATCTATAAGGGACCGTCCGGCGAGGAGATAAAATTCATCTTCAACACCTTCGGGTACAGACTGAAAAAAATCCGCGGAACTGTCCCTTATCGCCGACTCGGCCTTTACACAGATTATCCCTTTGCCCCGTTGCTCACGGGAACGGGCTGTCCCTTTTCCTGTGCATACTGCGCCTCTTCGGCCCTCCAGAGGAAATTCGCGAGGCGGGAAACGTCTGAGGTCGTTCAGGAGATCAGGGAGTTCTATGACTCCGGAGTAAGGGATTTCGCCTTCTATGACGACGCCTTGCTCTTCGACCCCGACCTGCATATCAAGCCTATCCTCAAAGCGATAGTCGGAGCCGGTCTCAACGCCCGTTTTCATTGCCCCAACGGACTGCACGCCAGGTTTGTCGACGATGACCTTGCGAGCCTTATGAGGGCTTCCGGGTTCAAGACGATCCGCCTCGGCCTCGAAACGGTCAATCGCGGGAGACAGAAACAGAGCGGCGGGAAGGTAACCTCCGGGGATCTGGAACATGCAGTGCAGGTGCTGAAGCGCCGTGGCTTTGCGAAAGAGGAGATCGGCGTATATCTCATGTACGGACTTCCCGGACAGGGGCTCGGGGAGGTGAAAGAAGGGATACTTTTTCTCGAGTCCCTCGGCGTGAGAATCCACCTCACCGAATTTTCTCCTATCCCGGGAACGGAATACTGGCGGGTGCTCGTTGAGAACGGGATCGTCGGAGAAGGAACAGATCCACTGCTGACGAACAATTCTGTCTTTTCCTATCTTTTTTCGGGCTATGACCCCTGCGAAATCGACCAATTGAAAGTAGGGGTGAAGAAATATAATTTCGAGGATTTCAGAGAGAGACGAGGGCAGACGCGCTGAAAAACGCCATACAATCGGCCGAATTGAATGTGATTCACGTAAACGCAGAATTAACGCACCGTGCATTCCCGGACATGTAGTTTTGCCGGGGCCAAGTTCTTTAGAGGGCCTTCCGCCCCGGCGGATCCGCTGTGGCGGAC
>JAKAIZ010000254.1 GCA_021814065.1 Nitrospirota bacterium
GACCGTGAGGAATATACGGGTCGCTGAGTTCGAAGGGCTCGAACAGGAGATCAGGGTGACTGTGGGAGACAGGAGGGTCCTGCTCCGGATCTTTATTACGACCCTTATGGACGGCCAGAACTTCCTGGGGACACTTGTGGTGTTCGATGACCTTACGGAGATCGTACGGGCTCAAAAGGCGCTTGCCTGGCAGGAGGTGGCACGGAGGATCGCCCACGAAATAAAAAACCCACTTACTCCGATCAAACTTTCTACTGACCATATGATCAAGAAATGGCAGAACAAGGACGAGGATTTCGGCTTGGTCTTCGAGCGTTCGACGAAGACGATCAGCAAGGAGGTGGAGAGTCTGAAGAGGCTCGTAAACGAGTTCTCGCGGTTCGGCAAGATGCCGGAGATCAAGAAAGCACCCGTTCTGATTTCAAGCATCCTGGAAGGAGCCATCAGTCTGTACGGGGATTATAAGGAACTGGAAATCAGTCTGCTCAAGGACGCGCAAGAGCCCCTTGTGGAGGCCGACTCAGAGCAGTTGAAACGGGTTATAATTAATATACTGGATAATGCGATCCAGGCGATGCAGAACCGGGGCAAGATCACTGTGGAAGTCAGGCACTACAGCGCCATTAACAGGGTTTACATAGACATCGCCGACGACGGCCCCGGTATTCCTGAGGAGGACAAAGAGAAGCTTTTTCTGCCTTACTTCTCCACCAAACGGGACGGCACCGGCCTTGGCCTTGCGATCGCGGCAAGGGTAGTTGCCGAACACCGCGGCTACCTCAGGGTGAAAGACAATAAGCCTGCAGGAACGATTTTTACGATAGAGCTGCCGATAAAGGAGGGATAGATGGCAAAAGCGGTGATATTGGTCGTCGACGATGAGGAGGGCATTCGTACGACCCTTTCAGGTATATTCGACGACGAAGGCTTCGAGTCCGTCACCGCCGCGTCGGGCGAGGAGGCGGTGCGCGTTGCAAAGGATGCGGCTCCCGACGTTGTTGTTCTGGACGTCTGGCTTTCCGGCATGGACGGCATCCAGACGATGAAGGAACTGAGGGAATGGAACCCCGACCTGCCGGTGATCATCATCTCGGGACATGCTAACGTCGAGCTTGCGGTGAAGGCCACGAAGATCGGCGCCTACGACATTCTCGAAAAACCCCTTTCAATGGAGAAAGTCCTCCTCACCGTGCGTCGGGCACTTGAAAAAAGAAACCTAGAGATCGAAAACAGGGCACTTAGAGAGAACCTTCTCAAAAAGAGCAGGCTGGTAGGCAACTCATCGAAGATCCAGCAACTCAGGGAGCAGATAAAGATGGCGGCCGTGAGTAACAGCCGGGTGCTGATACTCGGCGAAAGCGGTTCAGGCAAGGAGTTGGTTGCACACCTGCTTCACGAGAACAGCCCCCGCGCAGGCAAGCCCTTTATCGAGGTGAACTGCGCCGCCATCCCGCAGGAGCTCATCGAGAGCGAACTCTTCGGCCATGAAAAAGGTTCTTTCACGGGGGCGTTCGAAACGAAAAAGGGGAAGTTCGAGCAGGCGGACAACGGGACACTCTTCCTCGATGAGATAGGGGACATGTCGCTACAGACGCAGGCGAAGGTGCTCAGGGTTATCGAGACGCAGGAGTTTCAGCGCGTCGGCGGCAACAAGAACATAAAGGTCGACGTGCGGATCATCTCGGCGACCAACAAGGACCTTCCGGAAGAAGTGAAGAAGGATAGTTTCAGGGAAGACCTTTTTTTCAGGCTCAATGTCATTCCTATAAGGGTGCCGGCCCTGAGGGAGAGGCCTGAGGACATCCCGGTCCTCACTGAGTATTTCCTCGAATCCTTCGCCTCGGAATACGGCCAGCAGCCGAAAGAGATCACTCCGGAGGCGGTCAGGATGCTCCAGAAACATACGTGGCCCGGCAATATCAGGGAACTGAGGAACGTCCTTGAGCGGCTTGTGATCATGACCACGTCAAGGGCTATCGCGCCTGCGGACCTTTTCATGCCGGATTCAAAGGGGGCCGACTATTTCGCCGTCGATTCTCTCAAAGACGCACGGGAGTTGTTCGAAAAGGATTTCATTGCGAGGAAGCTGGAGGAAAACGGGTGGAACGTATCGAAGACCTCCGAGGTGCTCGACATCGAACGGAGCAACCTGCACCGCAAGATAAAGGCTTACGAGATTAAGATACCGTAGGAGAACAATATGAAGCTTTCGCTGGATGTGGGGACGATCTTCTGTTATGACTGTGTGATGGCCCTGCGGAAGTTCATCGGGTCGATAAAGGGAGTTAATGCGGTCGACGTCGAGGAAGGGAAGGTGGCGATCGATTTCGACCCCGCCGTCATTTCCGAAGAGCGGGTTTCACAGCTTGCCAGGGACAGCATCGAAAAATTGGGCTATAAGGTACTGGACTGATAGTTGTTGCCTTCATCTTACCTTTTTACAAATTGCTTCACTGCGTAAAGTAGAAGACACATCCGCGATTCTTTTTTTATCGATATAAGGCCTTAGCTTACCTGTCCGGTCGCTGTGCTCCCATTATTTCCGTCTTTTTTTCGCATATCTGCAAAGGGATTTGCGGGGATGCATGGGGGAGCGGAGGAGATATCATTTGGAATCAAGGGGTTATGGTTGGCATGGGGAATGCTCTATATATTTGCAAGAACTCAGGAAGGAGGAAGACGAAGATGAAAGACAATAAGTACTCAAAGAAACTGGCATACATGGGAGCAGGATGCGGGGTGGTACTTTTTGGGGTATTTGGGTTACTTCCGGGGTCGTTCCTGGGTGGAGTGATGGGGCTTCATATAGCTGGCAGTCTTTTGGGGATGCCGGTGGAATCGGGTGTGCTTTCCAGGCTGGTTGTGGCGGCCTCGATGGTGGTGGGGGTGATGGTGTCGGGGCTGATGTTCATAACGGCCTCATCGCTTGCGGGCTGGCTTCTGGGCTCGGCGCTGGATACGGTGACTGCAGAGAAGAAGGAAATGGCGACAGTTGAGCATAAATAACATATCACAAGAAAAAAAGGAGGAAGTGTCATGACGGAAGACAGGAAAAGGACGATGAAGGTAGGGACGAAGATAGGGGCTGCGCTGGGTGCGATAGTGTTTGCGGTATTCGGGATACTGCCGGGGTTTTATTTCGGCAGCTACGGGGCACTGGTCCTTATGAGCAGACTTGCCGGGGGCCCGGTGGAGCCGACGACGATTGTCAGGATGATCACCGTGGTGGGTGTTGCATTAGGAATCTTCTGCGGCGCAGCGGTCAGCATCGTACTGGGCTCGGTATTCGGCACAGCACTTGCCTGGATCGTCGATGTTATAGGCAGCACCGGCAAGGTGAAAGAGGCCGAGGAAGTAAAGGCAAAGGGCTAAGACCTCAGCAATTAAATCTCATTGCTCTTGTTACCTCCCCTAAGGGGACCCCGACGAAAACGGG
>JAKAIZ010000255.1 GCA_021814065.1 Nitrospirota bacterium
GTGACAATATAGACACCCGTGAGCGCCAGCAGACCGGCGGACACGAGCAAAATTATTTGCGAAAATTTCAGCCATCGAGGAGCGCCGACATACTCCAGTATGATGCCCCAGATGCCATTAAACCCATGATACATTACCGAGAAAAGGAAGGCAAGGTCAAAGGCCTTCCAGTACGGGCTTGAGATCCTGCTCAAGACGAACTCATGGCTGATCTGCCGCTCCCCACTGAAATGCATCACCGTGAAGTGCACGATCAACCCTGCGATAAGCAGGAGTCCGGTCATCCGCTGAAGTACCCAGCCTGCGACGCCTTTCATCGGACGACCCCCGCGATAGGCAGGGCCCCGAGGATGAACAAGAGGGCCCCGACGACAAATGCGACCCAGAAGAGCGGTTTTTGGAGTTTGGTAGAAATGCCCAAGTCGATCAGGGTGAGCCTGAAACCGTTAAACCCGTGGCCGATCACGAGTCCTAGGAGCCCCGCATCAAGGAGCCTGACGAGCGGAGTCCTCATCGTTTTCATGAGCGCCTCATAATGGGCAGTGTCCCTCAGCGAGCTCAGGACATAGAGATGGAGGAAGATATAGAGGGTCAGGGAAATTCCCGTGAGCCTGTGGATGACCCACGCAAAGGAGCCGGTCTGCAATCTATACCTCATTGCCCTTTCCTGATCTTCACATCCGCTAAGGTCCTTTCAAGTTCGGCACTTAGCCCGCCGAAATTTCCTCTGCCTTTTGTACGGACCACCACGTCCCTGTATCCTTCCTTCACCCGCGCATAAGACGTCAGGATGCTCTGCAGGCTGAATCCGTATTTTCTGATGACATCTGCGACTTCCTTTATCGAACCGGGCCTGTCCTCGATCGTCGCAAAGATTCTGTGGCCTCCGTTTCTCGCACCGGTGATATCGATAAGGGCGCGGAATATGTCTTTATCCGAGACGATCCCCGCGAGTTTCCGGTTGTCGATCACGGGCAGGCAGCCTATATCCTTATCATACAGGACGATCGCCGCCTCTTCAATGGGGGTATCGGAACCGGCAGTGATGACCTCTGTCTGCATGATTTGACGGACCTTTGTCTTGGCGATGAGATAATGGAGTTCGTAGATGTCGAGCGAGGTCGCCCCGGAGGGAGAAAAGTCCCTTATGTCCCTGTCCGATACCATCCCCTTTATCCTGGCCTCCTTCACGACCGGAAGATGTTTAACCCGGTGTTCCTTCATAAGCCGCATCGCATCTGAAATATTGTCATCCGGCGTTATCGTATAAACCTTTTTCGTCATCCAGTCAGATACAAACATATACCACCTCCTGTTCAACTGAAGTCCCAATCAAATCCCGCCGCCTGCCCGCCAGTCCGTTTGTGAGGGATTGTATGGATTCTTTCAGCATGTTTGCCCTCGTCCTACTGTACAACATTACCGTTCAGACCCCCAGATATGCGGTTTTTACGTGGGCATCATTCATGATCGCCGCGCCAGTTCCCTCAAGGACGATCCGGCCAGTTTCGAGGACATAGGCCCTGTCCGATATCGAAAGGGTCTGTTTGACGTTCTGCTCGACGATCAGCACGGTGACGCCCTCCTCACGAATTTTTTCTATGATGGTGAATATCTCCCTCACGAGTATCGGGGCAAGACCGAGGGACGGCTCATCGAACATGACGAGCTTCGGTCTTGACATAAGGCCGCGGCCTATCGCCACCATCTGCTGCTCGCCGCCGCTCAACGTGCCGCAGAGCTGTTTTCTTCGTTCCTTAAGCCTGGGGAACAGATCAAAGACCACCTCCCTCGTCTTTTCTCTCTCCGCCTTCGCCTTCCCTCTCAGGGACCCCATGTCGAGGTTCTCCTCGACGGTCATTTCGACAAAGAGTCGTCTGCCTTCAGGAACGTGGGCCATGCCTGTATCCACCAGCTTGTATGGTTCAAGGGTATGTATCGGGACGTCGCCAAAGAATATTTCTCCCGCTTCCGGACGCAGTACGCCGGAAATTGTCCTGAGAACGGTCGACTTCCCTGCGCCGTTGGTGCCTATCAGGGCGATTATCTCGTGCTCCCTGACTTCGAAGGAGACATCATGGAGGACCTTGACATCGCCATAGAACACGTTGATATGCTTAACCTGAAGCATTTTCCGTTACTCCGAGATATGCGGTGATGACAAGCGGGTTGTGGCCGATCTCGCCGGGCGTGCCCTCGGCGATCTTTTCGCCGTAATTCAGTACAATGATGCGGTCGGAGATCGACATGATGACCTTCATATGATGTTCGATAACCATCATCGTGATTCCCCTTTCCTTTATCCTTCCTACTATGCCGATAGATTCGTTAAGTTCTGTCGGATTCAGTCCGGCAAAGGATTCGTCGAGCAGGAGCAGTTCCGGTTCGGTGGCGAGGGCCCGCGCGATCTCAAGCCTCTTTCTCTTGCCGAGCGGCAGGCCCTTTGACAACGTGTCCCCGTCATCCCGGAGGCCCGTGAATTCGAGGATCTCGTGGGCCTTTCTGGTCGCTTCAGTCTTGCTCCCTGCCCTCAGAAAGGCCGAGGCTACTACGTTATCGAGGACCGTCATCCTCCGGAGGGGCTTCACGACCTGAAAGGTCCGGGCAAGACCCAACGCGCATATCTTGTGCGTTCTGATGCGGGAAATGTTCTTTCCCTTGAAGACGACTTTGCCCTTCGAAGGCTGGTGAAACCCGTTGATCACATTAAAAAGGGTCGTCTTGCCCGCGCCGTTTGGGCCTATGAGTCCGAGGATCTCCCCTTTGTGCAGATCGAAGGTGACGTCGGAAAGTGCGGCAAGCCCTCCGAAGTACCTCGATAGTTGCATTACGGAAAGCAGCGGCATTACGATGCTCCCCTCAGGCCGAAAAGCCCCTTCAGTTTCGGCCAGTCACCGGCGATGCCGTTGGGCAGGAATATAATGATCACGATAAGTAGTGTCCCGAAGAGCGTCTGGTAGGCGACCCCGAGCGCCGGGATCGAACGGATCAGCTCGGCGAGGAGGACCATGATGACCGAGCCGATAACCGGTCCCCAGTAGGTCGCGGCACCCCCCACCATCACGACCATTATCGTGACGATCGATATGTCGTGGAGTGCAAAGACGACCTTTGGGTCTATATAGCCCATGTAGTTCATATAGAAGGCGCCTGCCATGCCGGTCAGCACTCCGCTTATGCAGAGGGCGATAGTCTTGTAAAGTGTCGTGGGTATTCCGAGTGATTCCGCTGCGTCCTGATCTTCCCTGATGGCGACAAAATAATAGCCGAGTTTGGAGTCGATGATCTTCCTGACCAGAAAAAAGGTCACTGCCGCCAGAGCAAGGATGATGTAGAAGTACCATGTTTTTTCGACCCATGTCCGCGTCCTGATCATGATGCCGAGGTCCCCCTGGGTGAGGCCGGTGAGGTTCTCTGCCGATACCCTCAGAA
>JAKAIZ010000073.1 GCA_021814065.1 Nitrospirota bacterium
AAGGGTATCAATACCGATGTGGGCAAGTATATATCGGCAACGCCGGGAGAAATAAAACCTCAAGGGGATTCGGCGCTGGTCGAAGTGAAACTGAGGGTGAGGGTCACGCTCCCCCAGATGAGAAGTGAAGAATATAATGTTATTATTACGGAAAAATGGGTCAAATCTGACGGTATGTGGTATCATGTTCCAGAAATAGTAGACCAACGCAGTGTGGATTGACGGCGGCATTTTGGCGTTATGAAAATCCGCTCAGAAAAACCAAGAAAGAAGGAGGTGGTGGAGGGCACAGAGGTTAGCCGTTTTTATATAAAAAGATTTTTCAGGATTCTGATTTAATCAGAGGAATATTCCAAAAAGGAGGAAAGTAAATGTTTAAGAAAGCAGTCTTTCTTGCAGTACTCATTATGGCATTAAGCTTTGGCTCGGCTTTCGCGGACCAAATAGACTCACTGAGTTCGGGTGGACCAAACATAATCACCGCTGGCCCGGTTGCTCCGACACAGCTTTATGTTAATCCGGGCGGTCTTGGCGACGTCCTGATCTATGGTTATTACAATGTCAGGGGGCAGGACCAGTTCTTTACGGTCACAAACACCAGCGATACCACCGGCGCGAGGGTGAGGATAAGGTTCAGGGAGGCTGCCAAACTGCCGGCTCCCGAGTGTCAGGGCAGCCACGAAGTTCTCGACTTCGACATTTGCCTGAGCGCAGGAGACATGTGGACCGGTCGCCTTTTTACAGGTGCTGACGGTGCAGCTTGGATTAAATCCACGGATATTGACACCTATGTTCAGACATCCGGTCTGCCTGATGGAAGCGGCACGATAGGAATTTTCACGGATTTGTATCCTACCGGTGTTGGCTTCAAATACGGATCCAAGAGTGATAACTCAGCAATAACCGCCGACATGACCAGGGAAGGTTACTTCGAAATAATAGGAGAGAGGGCCCTGAGCGATGTTTGCGGCGCAACCGGCCAGCCACCGTGTACGTGCGGCAATCTTATCGATGTAGTAAATTCGGAAGTTCCCAATTCGTTGATGGGACACAGCTACATGATCAAGCTCGGCACATTCGAAACCTACGGGTATCTTGCAACTCCGATCGCCAATTTTACATTGCGTGACATCACCCCTGCTGACGGTATCGGATCTGCAAAGCCGGATCTTGAAGACAATGATGACTTCGTATTGACGAGCACAAAAAACCCTATTACCCCAGTGAACTACGCACTGACCAAGAACCATCTCTACGGCATCTATGATATCGAAACAGCGTTTAGCGGAAACACCGCATACGTTGTGACGTTCCCGACGAAATCGTTTACCCATACGGAAACCGTAAACAGCAGCGGCAAGTGCGTTGCCGGGAGCGACGACATATTTGACGACCCGAGTGTCTACATCACGATCTGGGATGACAAGGAGAATACGGACAATCCTTCCCAGTGCGAATTTTCGCCCTGCCCTCCTGGAACAGGCAACACCCTTCCTGATGAGGTTACAGTTCTCAATATCGAAAACAGCTCAGTTTTCGGCACGGGCGACAGCAGCGCAAACGTGACAAAGGCCCTTAACTTCCAGACGGCGACGTTTGACTTCGGCTGGATAGATATCGACCTTTATAATGCTGGAAGGAATACACCGGCGGGTGTTGAGGTCGGCGGTGTATTAGTGGCGGCAACAGAACACATGACGACGGTCGGCACGGAGGCTACGCTCGGCCTTCCTGCAATCGGCTATCAGGCTCTGAAGGTGGCGGGCGGCAAGGCTACCGGCATGATGCCGATGCAGTATAGCACCTCTGTAGTGCAACCACGTTAGCAGACATTACCATACCAATAGAGGGGGCTTCGGCCCCCTTCTATTTCATTTGCAGGGCCGCAGTAAAAAAACTTCATTTCCAGCCTATTCCCCAATATTCAAACGAATTCAATATAACGGAATAATGCGACTGCAAGCGCAAGCTCTCCCAAATGTGAGCCTGCTCACATATTTGAGCCGCCATGTGTGCTAATATTAGGCCGAGATGTATGCAAGATTAAAATAATATAATTTCCTGTTATGAAGAAGGAGCTTGTGCTAAGCCATTGAATTACTTTATAATGAAAAAATATGGCTTAATTAAATAAGTTACGGGTAGCAACAAGGAGGTACAAGTATGTACAGATTGAGAATGAAGAGTATTACGGCCATTGGAGCGGCTACATTGGCGTTTTTGCTATTCAGCAGCGCCCTGAGTTGGGCTGAAGTGAAGCTGATAGTGGTAAGGAAGACAACGACAAATGAACTGAAGGCAACCGTGTGCGACAGTGGTAATACGTCGCCATGTACGGCTGTTGCGGTCCCTATCGGAACAAATTTTACTTCTTCCGTACTGCCGACCCTGGGATGGGACGATGCAGGTTTCTGGACCATAGTAGGGACGAATAGTGACCTGTCTGCCTGGGCCGGTGAAATTACCCAAGCCGCTGCCTTTACACTGGTGTCCGGCACCGTCCCTCAAGCCCCTGTGAGTCAAACGACGAACGAGCCGCCGCTTCAGCAGGTCTCATACGCGATGCCGTCTACGCCGGTACTCGTTACTTGTACGTATGCAACAAGCCAATGGGGACCTTGTCAGTCTGACGGCCTCGGCGGCGGCGTGCAGTACAGAGAGGTCATGTCAACTTCTTCGTCAGGGTGTACCGGCGGCACTCTGCCTGCGTCATCTCAAAGCTGCACTCCTCCTGCTCCTCCTGCGATCTGCTCGAGCTGGGCATATTCCGCATGGTCTCCCTCTGAAGCTACCTGTACCTTCGGCCAGACTTTGACAAGGTCGATAGTCACCTCTTCACCTAACGGTTGTACAGGCGGCAACCCTATACTGACCGAGTCTTGCCCCAATGGCGCGCCGACCTGCACGAGCTGGACCTATTCAGCATGGTCCCCCTCTGAAGTCACATGCACGGCCGGTCAGACCCTGACGAGGTCGATAGTTTCCGCTTCACCCACCAGTTGTACAGGCGGCAGCCCTATACTGACGGAGGCTTGCCCTAACGGGAGTTCCAGCACCAGCGGAGAGCCGGCGGGTACAGTGACTCTGGCAGCTCAGCTCGATGCAAGCCGGGTTACCCTGAGCTCAGGAGGAAGCGCATATTTTAAACTTACAGGTCCGGCTGGTGGCTGTAGTCCCTATGGCTGGCTCCAGGTCAGTCTGGTAAGCGACAGTGTGTCCGGCGGCGATGGGCAGTTGCTCGTAAAGAGCAGCAATCACGGTCAGGCCTCGTGGCCTACCCTTGCCGACTACAATTATGAGTTTGCACGTGTCGGATATAGTGCTGGTCAGGACTGGACCCGCGACAGTAACGGCGGGGCCTTTTTCTGGACCTTCAGCAACGGCGGCGCCGGCGAAAACGTGACCATTTTGAAAAGTTACGCCGGGCATACCGTCGATGAGAGCGATACCTTCTACGTCCTGCTTTATAACGCGGGTTCGGCCTCCAACGGGTATAGGGTCGCCTGGCGGTGTTATTAATCCACGAGTAGGATAAAACCGACTGCAATTCAGAACTAAGAGGGGCAAAGCCCCTCTTAGTTCTTTTTATGCAGGCGGTTCCATAATGCCCGGATCGTACACCTGTCCCACACTTCAGATGGGCCTCTGGCGAAGGTATGTTGAGCGCGTCTCACGATCCACGGCAAAGCGCAGAGAGTTTCTAACCGCCCGGTTGTAAGTCGTGGTAACTGAGATGATCGAGTAGTCTGCCGGCATCCTCCGCTTTTTCGACAACGCAGAAGGCCTCGTAAAATCCCTCTTCCTGGGTGAACAGGGCCCTGTGGGCATTGAGGCCCAGGGCCGCGTTCACATAAAGGTGCGGCTTCCCGTAAAGACCGGTCCTGTAATTCAGGATCGTCTCTTTTTTTCTATCGACGACGTCGGTTATCTCGATAAGATGGGTAAAGCGCAGCGTCGAATATACCTCATAGAATGCCAGCTGAAAAGATCCGGGGTCCTTCAGAAGGGCCAGAGCCGCCACGGCTGTCGCAATGTGATCGCGGTGATAATCAATGGGCGACGGTGCAAAGACAAAAACGGGTTTCTGCGCGACAATGATAGCGGTCAGCCGTTCGCAAATATCTTTCACGCAATCAGCGAGTCCGCCGTCCGGAAGGCCCAGAAAGATCGGCTCGCTGCAGCCAAGCAGTTCCGAAGCCTTGAGGCCCTCGGCCCTTCTTTTTTCGGCCACGTCATGACTGGGCTCGCCGTATAATCGCTCCCCGTCGGTCAGAAAGACGACGCGGGAAGATGTGCCGGCGGCATTTAATTTAAGGATGGTACCGCCCATGCCCAACGCCTCATCATCAGGATGAGGGGCAAGGACCAGCGCCTTCTCGATATGCGGGAGTTCGTATCTGAAACCCGTCAATTGAGATGAAGTACCTCCATCAGATTTTTCCCCTGAGGCATTGATCGGCTCATACCTGAGGCAACCCCTCCAAAGACCTCCTTTCGTTGACAAGCCTCCTGAAGTATTCGGATGAATGGGCGGGCAATATTTTCCATTCCGCGTTCAGTGACCAATCCTGATCATAGTCGAACTTCCGGATGCTCTCAGCGAATAACGGTTTGAAAAACTCTATATCCTCTTCTAAAAACCAGTCCTTCCAGGACGCACTCTTCTTTGTCCTGACAACACGCGAGAACTCTTTGTCTATATCCGTGTCAGAGGTGAGCGGAAATCCAAGATAATCTTCCAGTGAACTTAGCCTGTCAGTGATAAGATCTTCATATTTAAAAAGGAAAAAGGAAGGGTTCTCCGATAGCCGGACTGTAAACGACACGCGATGTGAGATCCAATCTGCATAGCCCGTGAGATCCGCTTTATCCAGCAAGCGCTGCAGCAGAGCGATCACGGGTAATGAAAAGGGGTTTGTCTCTTTCGTTCTCAGCAGGTCCAGGCATTCTAAAATCTGCTCGGGCTTTCTTTTCCACATTACTTCATAGGCCCCTGTGTAAAGGAGAGAACTGACGATTATGTCCCGCGGATCCCTGACTATCAATATCTTCTTGTTAAAAAAAGCGCCGAGTTGCTCAAGAAAGCCTGCTTCTACGGGCAGCAGGACCTTCGCAATGGTGTGGCCTAACTGTGGCGCACTTTTTTCTATTTCTTCAAAGCAGACCGGCTCAAAAAAGCCGGCCGCATCCCCCGGCAGAGATTTCTTGATCCTAAAATAAAGGGCGGTTGTCCCGGACTTGCCGTTTCCAACTACCAAAATTCTTTCACGTCTCTTTTCCATGCCAGGCCTACCAATATCATTTGCCATAATTCCTCTTTTCCGAGGACAGGAGTCAAGAGACCGGACTAAGCGCCCCAGTGGGGAAAGCCCCATCTCCGTCTACCAATCCGTATCTTTTGCGTAACCAAGGGAAACCAGAAGATCATTCGCAATCGTCTTGAAAACCGTCCTGTCGTCACCGGACATCCCAGAGCGCCACTGGCCTGTTCTCCGCAGAGCCTCAGCAGGGCGCGTGCTTCCCGGTGCGTGCCGTTCCTGAGCATTAATGATCTCCTCAGGGGTCCCCTCTATCTCCAGGAAATCAAATACCTTCCGAAGGCTGCCTGCGTGGTCAACAACGAATTCCTCGTACCGCAGCTCCAGATAGTCATCGGAGTAATGAGACGCCTGTGTGCGAACATCTTCAATAAATATCTTCCACCATTTTGCACCCGCCTCGACAGACCACCAGTTCAGCTTCGCTGAGGAGTGAACCACATCCCGACCGTCGCGGATGAGATGGATCAAACGAACGCGTCCCAGCATCCGGCGTAGCTCCGGGAAAAAACGAAGGATTTCAGGGGTCTTATTGATCCAGTAACTCTTGTACTCGCGGCCTGTGTGCAGGGAGAACAGTTCCTGCATTCCCGAGGCCAGCACCGGCAGCAGCATATTAGGCCTCCCGCCGGAACGCACCTCCTGCAGGAACGGCCCAATCGCCTGCATGGCCTCCGCCGCCGACCAGAGGATATGGTTTGATCCCAGGGCATAACGTTCGTGAGGGGCCTTGCCGTCAGGCGCCGATCCCTCCAGGACTTTCTGAGTCAATGATATATCTTCCAAGGATCGTTGAATTAGAATCTCTACCGCCTTTTCACGGGACAGAGCCGGATCTCCTACCCAATCGGCAACTATTGCCAGTTCACGCTGCCCCCTCCCGTTTTCATCCAGAAGCAAACGCGCGATGCGAAGCAGATCCGCCAGGAACTTAGTCTCATAGATAGCAGAGATGCGCGGGTGGAGGCCAAGATAGTTAACAAGGAGGGTGGATCCGCTGCGGAATCCCCCGATGAACGTCGGATACGTTGTCATTATCAGGTCTTTTTATCCCGACTGCCAGGTGAGAAAATGGGACGCACTTTATCGTCTGAAAGTTTTATAGCTATAACTAACTGCTTCCCCCGCATATGTTAAATTTAGCACGCCAGGAGATAAAAAGTAAACGGATTCCGCCCATGGCCAGGTGGATAAAATCGGCGCAAAAATAGTATTATTAAAACAATCGCAAGATGACTAATTGGTTTAACCTCGTAAAGTATTTCCTGATTAAAGATATAAAGTCCAGATATGCCGGCTCAGGCTTGGGAATTTTCTGGACTGTCATGATGCCCTTTTTCCAGATAGTGTTGTACTGGTTCGTTTTCTCGACAGTGATGCGTGTAAGGCCCCACTCTAATGCGCATATACCTTATGTCCTTTTTCTTCTTTCCACCTATTTTTTTTGGATCGCAATATCCGAAAGCATAGTCAGATCGGGAATGACGATAATTGAGAATGCCGAGTTGGTAAAGAAAGTCCCTTTCCCCGTTATTATACTCCCGATATCGATTACCCTTTCCTGCTATTTGCAGAGCATGGTGGGGGTCATCTTATTTATCATCGCCTATACCTTTTCAGGGCTCTCGCACCTGTCCCTTTTTCTGATTGTGCCTGTGCTTTTTCTGCAGCTTCTCTTTTCCATAGGGTTCGGGATGTTGCTTGCCGCAATTATACCTTACATGAGGGACCTCCAGCAGATAATCGGCTATATGCTCCAGGGAATGTTCTTTCTGTCTCCCATACTTTACAGCATGGAAGCCATTCCGGAGACCTTCAGAAATCTTACCTACCTGAACCCCGTAACCCTCTATGTCGAGGCCTACCACAAGGTCGTATTCGATGGTACGCTCCCTGGATGGTGGCATATGGGGGCGATGGCCTTATGTTCCGGTCTGTTCTTATTCCTGGGGGTAAAGGTTTTTATGAAACTAAATGAAGGATTTGCCGACATACTCTGATGGTTGAAGGCGTCGCAATCAGCATAAAGGATGTGAGCAAGGTCTACCGGCTGTATCAAAGGCCGATAGACAGACTCAAAGAGATGCTCTTCCGCAGGAGGAGCCATAAGGAATTTATTGCGCTGAATGATCTCAATATAAGGGTTAAGAAAGGGGAGACCCTCGGCGTCGTCGGCGAGAACGGTGCCGGAAAGTCGACCCTGCTGAAGATAATATCGAAGACCCTCAAACCCACGGGCGGAGAGGTCGAAATCAACGGAATGGTCTCTTCTCTTCTGGAGCTTGGGTCAGGGTTTCATCCCGAATTCACAGGGATCGACAACATCCATTTTTACGGCTCTCTTTTAGGAATACCCTCTTCCGAGATGAAGAGGAGGGTCCAGGAGGTAATCTCCTTTGCCGAAATCGGGGAACATATAAATTATCCTCTCAAAACTTATTCTTCCGGTATGCAGGTCCGTTTGGCGTTCTCCGTTGCCATGGCTGTTGAGCCTGACATCCTGGTCGTCGATGAGGCGCTTTCTGTGGGGGACCTCTATTTTCAGAAGAAAAGTACGGACAAGATCTTGTCGATTAAGGATAAGGGCAATACTATAATTTTTTGTTCCCACAGTATGTACTATATCAACAGGTTGTGCGACAGGGTGATATGGCTGAAAAACGGCCGGGTGGCCATGGATGGTCCGGCCAGCGAAGTTACGCAGGCATATGAGACATATCAGCTGAAAAAAGAGGCTGACAAAAGAAGTGAGACTCCTCAAGCGGTCCCGTTACCGTCCCATGAAACTGCCGTTATTGCGATACATAACTTGATCCTCACGCCGTGCGCGACAGTAAGGAGCGGGGACGATCTGACAGTTGAGATGGACATAGTGTCATTGGACGATTCTGTCCCCTACCGTTTGGCGGCCGTCCTCTTCCGGATCGACGAATTGAGGATTCTTGGGATCGGGACAAAGGCCCACGAACTGCTTTACGGCAATAGAAAGATCACCCTTTGTTTCCCCTCGATTCAACTGAAGGAAGGCACTTTTTATCTGAGGATACATGTGATGGATGAAAATTTTGTCCATAAATACGACACAAAGGCGACGGAGCCCTTTACCGTGCCCAAGGAAGGCATGGAGCCGGGATTTATCAATTTGCCTTATAGATGGACAGTTTAAACTCAGTACCGTATGTTCTTTTTTTCGCCGGTATGACCTTGCGATATCATAAATTCACTTCAAACAATTGGAATACGACGGGAGTTTCTTGGGTCCGCCGCGGGCGCAAAATATGGAGCAGGGCCTTTTCAGGGTAAAAGCGAAGGGGGAGTTCTTATTACACGGGTTCAAGAGATAAGGCTCTATAGGCCGGGTGATGAGCACGGCATAGTAAAACTCTTTGGAAAGATCTTTGAGAGGGAGATGACCCTTGAAGAGTGGAGATGGAAATATATCGAAAGTTATCCCGGAAAGGTTTATTCGGCGGTTGCGCTTCATGAGACACTCGGGGTGGTGGGGCATTACGGGGCAGTGCGCCTCCCGCTGATTTATAATGGGGAGCGGGCGGGAGGACTTGCTATCTGTGATGTGATGATACTCCCTCCTTTCAGGGGCATTAATACGCTTAAGCAAATGTCCTGTATTACGCCCCGCGAAGCGGTGAGAGACGGTATTATAGTGGGGTATGGCTTTCCTAACAGAAACACTCTTTTGAGACCTGCTGTGCAGCTCGGGATTTATGAGATAGTGGAGGATGTTATGGAAGCTGTAAAGGAAGTTGCTTTTCATACCGAAATGAGCCGTTATCAATACAAACTTTTTCCGATGGATTATTCCGACGTAAGGATAGACCGCCTGTGGAACGAGTGCAATGCAGAATTATCGCTGGCGGTCATAAGAGACAGGAGATACCTTAACTGGAGGTATAAAAAACACCCATTTTTTCGCTACGAACTGTGGGGACTGAGAAAGAGATTGGGCTCGAAGCTTCAGGCGCTCGTTGTGCTGAGGCGGGAGGAAGGGAGGACCCGAATAATCGACTTTGTCTGTCCCAAGTCGATGTTGGGCGTGCTCTTTCTGAAAATAGAGAATTATTCATTTTCTGCGGGAAGCAGCCAACTCGTCCTCTGGTTCCCTGAATATCTGAAGAACAGAATGATCGGCATGGGTTTTTCCGTCCGAACTTCAGTGACTTCAGTGCCGCGTACGACCCATGAAGGAACGCTGGCAAAGAGCGACATAGCGGGACAGTTCTTCTACACTATGGGTGATACAGACTTTTTTTGACCTTATGCCTATTTGCCCGGGGACGTGCCTGTTATCTTGTCCTGGTAGATTTCCATCTTCGCCTTCTCTTCGACCTTTTGAATGAATTCCAATGCTTTCTTGTTCTTGAGTTCACTCACCAGATATTCTTCGATGGACTTCTTTGCCTCATCGAGGCTCATGGTCCCCGCCGCTTTGTGGTCCTCCACCTTTATAATATGATAACCAAATCTGGTTTCCACTATGTTGCTGATTTCTCCCGGTTTCAGCGAGAAGGCCGCTTCCTCGAAAGGCTTCACCATCTTCCCCCTGGAGAAATAGCCGGTATCGCCTCCTCTTTTCTTAGTGCCAGGATCATCGGTATATTCCTCCGCCAGCGCGGCGAAATCTTCACCTTTGAGCGCTCTTTCGCGCAACGCTTCTATTTTCTCCCTGGCCTTCTTCTTTTCTTCGTCCGTCGCCTTTGGCGAGACTTTCACCAGGATATGTCGCGCGCGCACTTGCTCGGGGACCGCAAATTTCTCCTTGTTGGCAGTGTAGTAATCAAGTATATCCCGGTCGCTCACGGTAATATTTTTTGTTACCACCTGTGCCAGATACTCTCTTGATGTGAAATCATTGTCCATGTAATCGAGTTGTTCTCTGATATCCGGTCTTTTGTCGAAGCCTTCCTTCTTTGCGACGTCAGCTATGATTTTGACTTCGAGCAACCTTTTTATCAGTGTGGCCTTCTGCTCGGGGTTGTTGCGTAGGTATTCCTGCTTGTCAGCGGGGTAATAGCTGATGATCCTGTTCAAATCAGACAATTTGATCACATATTCTCCTGCTTTGGCAAGGACAGGGTCACTCTCCTCTGCAGTCGAAATCTGGACAAAAAGAAGGGTCACTGCAAACAACGTTAGAAAGAATCTTGACTTCATGAAACCTCCCAAAAAAAATCTATTTTTTAAATTACACAATTTTTCAACGAACTATCAAGTTGAGAAATCATAGATTTAGCATTAGCGAGCCATATCCTTATTTCTCCCCCTCAAGGCTGGAGGAGGTGGCTTATAGCTGCGCCTAAATGCTTCCAGCGGCGAGGGCGGCGGCTGTTGACGAGGCGCGGGCTGAGCAACAGCCGCTGCCGCCTCCCTCGTCTTGTATTTAGCGTCATCGTTAATGTTTACAATAAGTCTTTCTTCTCCCCTGACCATTACCACCTTATCGGTGTCTATCTCCTTAAGGGTAAAGCCGCTGAGGGACTCTCCGAGTTTCACCGGTATCTGCTTTTTCCCCCTTGAGGGCGAATTCTGGGGCGCCTTCTTGTCTTCCATGTAGGCAATATGCAGGTCGTTCGTCAGCAAGGTCCCGTAGAGAACGAACTCGGGTTTGGGTAACGGGGCAGCCGCGTCCTGCTTTTCGACCGGTATCTTTCTTTCCGGGTGAAAAAGGTTCTGTTCGGCGATCACGACGTAATCCGCCGGAGAGGGGGTCTTGACCTCTTCCGCTTTTTGGGCGGGCACGGCCGCTGGCTGTTTTTTCGGGACCGGCACGCGGATTCTGACCGTCTTGCCGAACATGGGAAAGACGGAATAACCGAGGAACAGAACGAGCACGACGACAAGTATGACGTTGATCACGCTGAGGTTGCCCAGCAAGCGCCGCGCATTCCGCATCTATTTACCCCCCGTGAGGGCAGAGATATCGAATTTTACAGTCAGCTCTCTCGGCTCCCTGAAGTTCCTGACCCGCGTATCGAGCTCCTTTACGACAAGATACGGGGTCCTCGTCTCTATGGAGTAAAGTATATCGCCGAGCGCCCTTGCGTCGGGAACCACCGTATCGATGCTGACGGTGATTACCTTGAAATTGCCATAGTCTTCGGGTTTACCGACACGCTCACTCGAAATCGATCCTCCCCTGCCGGTGACGATGCCTTTTATCGTCTCCTGAAGGGTCGCTGCCGAAAGCGACAGCGTCTGTCCTTCGATCAGCTTCGTACTGTTGGCCTGTCTCTCGCCCTTCAATGCCGCCAGACGCTTCTCGATACCGGGCTTTTCGGCGATCAGGGCGGTCGACTTTTCGAGCAAGCTCATTTTTACCGCCTGCTCTTCCTTCAGGGCGTCGATGTCCGTCCTGATCTTCACGTAGCCGTAACGATATGCTCCGGCGACCAGGAGGACCAGCATAAGGGGAAGCGTGATGGCCAGAGTCTTATTTTTTTTCATTCTTCGGCCTTTCCGCTTCCGTTTTCTTCTGCCCCGGCGCAGGCTTTGCAAAAGTGTCTTCGATCTTTTTCGCCCCTTCGATTTCCATACGTATCACGAAGCGGTCTGCATTCATCCTCACGTCCCTGAACGTCGGGGACGCAAACTCGACCTTTCTGAAGTACTTCGACGCCTCAAGTTTAGGCAGCAGCTCGGTGGCCGCTGAAGCGTACCCTTCGATATCTACTCCCGTCTCGGTGATCCTGACCCGGGTAAGCCACGTGGTCTTCGGCAAGACTGTGGTGAGTTCCCTCAGTATATTCAAATCGAGCGGCCTGTCCTCTTTGAAACTCTTCACTGTCGCGACCTCGGTGCTCAGTGAGTCCACCTCTTTTTTCAACGCCTCGACCTTTTTCACCTCATCACGTTTCAACGAGACCTGCCGAGTCAGCTCGGCGAGTCTTTTTTCCTCGACGCGGAGGGGGGCCATCAGGTAACCCGCCCAGGCAACGATGATCGCCGCCAGGAGGATGAACGTGACCGTTACGGGCGGCTTTTGCTCTCTGTAAATTCCCTTGGTGAGAAGATTCGCCCCCTGCGTTCTTGTCTGCAGGGACTCCACTACCGCCCCCACGGAGGCGAACGGACTTCCCTTCGGGATCTCGCCCTGAAACCTCACGCCCGCGTCCGCAAGCTTCATGATCGCTAAGGGAACAGTTATCCGCATCTTCAGCATCTCCGCGAGCGTCGGATTATTGTCCTTCATACATACCGTCACGTTCGGGGACCGGCCCTCGGCTTTCGCCGCATCTGTAAGAGACCTGACCTCCGACGCTATGATATCGGCCCTGGCATTAATTTCGGCGGATGCAAAGGGTCCCGAAAAAATATGCGACAGGGAATTGCCGGCAAACCACGCACCCTCATAATCCTTGGCGTCTATCTTAACGAAAATCGTGTCGGAGCCGCCCTGCATCTGCCTGAAGAAAGTTCCGAAGCCCAAAAGGTTTACCGCAATCCTGCCTATGGTAAAGCCTCTTTCGGCAAAGCTCGAGAGATAGGGGCGCACCATGTCTGCTCTGGCCGCCATAATGAGGATAGAGATCTTTCCATTATTTTCCGAAAGGAGCCTGAAATCGAAAAAGGCGTCCTCTGCGGCGAAAGGGATAAGCCGGTCGAGCTCGTATGAGACAACGTCCGCGAGGTTCTCCTTTACGGTGGAAGGGAATTCTGCGGTCTTGATGATAGTCCAGGCCTTCGGGATGCTCAGCGTCAGGTTGCTCCTTGGCGCCCCGAATTCGTTGACCGCGAGGGTGACTGATGCCGCAACTTCGTCCGGATTGGGATATCGGTCCGCTTCAAAGAAGGCCTCTTTTGCCTTCCTGACGGTGATCCCCGACAGGAACCTCGACCCGTAGGCGATCGACAGGCCGCCTTTCTCGATCGAGACGGAGACGATCTTTTGCGGGAAGATCAGGTCGTTTGAAGCGTTGAAGGTAAGCACCTTCAGCAATGCCTTACCAACCCGTCTCAGCCTTTCTCCCGACCCTGCCGCGAGGGACGTCAGTTTTCTTATCGCTATCGTTTCTGCCATCTCTATGCCGGACTCTTATAATACTTGTATTTGAAGGTGTTGTCGCCTTCGATATTAACTGTTGCCTTGATCGTATAACCGCCTTTTGCGTCGCCCTTGAACCCGGAAGACTCTATGGAGAAGACGTTGCCCATTGTTCCCGGGGTGATGAACTGGTTGTAGGGGGCCTGGACGACCGCAGCGAGTCCCTTCACCGCTGCCGCATAATCGACGGGGTTCTCCCTGGCGTTCATTATCGCCTCGACGACGTCCGCAGTTATGCCCGGGATAGCCATCAGGACCTCCCGCGGCGCCGCTCCTACGCTGATTTGGCTGCTACTCGAATTCACCGTAAGGAAATCGATAATGCCCTTTTTTGTACCGTCGCCGTATAATATCGCGGGGGTCATCCCCTTCACCAGCAAGAGCTCTTCCAGAGTATCGAAATTGGCGTTCTTCGCCTTGTAGGGGTTGGGAAGGGACATGTAGTAGTCGCTTTCGGCGCCGTTCAACCTCACGAGGTCATCGGGGTCTTTCCAGTCTAAAACGGAGTCGGCGATCGTGTCGGCCTGCGTCCCCTCAACACCCATATTCGTCAGAAGGTTCTTCAGTATTATAACAGATGTGTCATTGAGAGTGTTGAGGTTTATCTTGCCCGATTCGTCGGTAATGGCGACCGTATAATGGTCATCGCCGATTGCTATTGTGTAGGGGGTACCGTCGACTCTCCACGTCTCGACGCCTTCGACATCGGTCTGCACATTTGGGTTCATCCTGCGGTAAATGATCTCCATCACCGCTCTTTGTATGCCGGCCTCAGCGAGGAACTTCTTCTCTACGCCCTGTCTGAACGAGACCGCGGCAAGGGACTCTGTCCGCGACAGATAGGAGAAAGAAAGGACGATCACCATCAGGACGGCCAGCACCCAGAGGACCATAATCAGCGCGATACCCCGGCTGTCGTCCGTGAGGACGGGACACTGTCTTGTTCCGGCTATAGCCATGGTCACCTCACAGGATTTGCAAAGGCGGGCGGAGCCGCAGTAGCGTTCTGATAAGCCGCCGTCCTCAACGGGATGATGATCGAGAAGTCCCTCTCGCCCGCAACAAGGTGGAGCTTCACCTTCTCGGGGATAGTGACGTCGTCGGTCCATGAGTCCACCCACGTCCCCTTTTCGTCCGTAGGCCCCTTATAAAAATATTCGAAATATATTTTGTCCATGAGATCGAAGAGCGTCGTTTCCCTCGGGGTGTCCATGCCGATCATGGTTTCGGTCGCCTTCAGCGACTGCTTTCCGTCCCTGTCGGTCTCTACCTCGTATGACACGACCACGTATCCCTTGTCACCCCCCCATAGGGAATAATTCGTGGACAACTGCATCGATTCGTGGCCACCTTTGAAATAGCGCTTCCTCTCTCCGTTGTCGTCATAGGTGAGGCCGGACTGGGACTGGATCTGTGCCTCTACGACATTCAGGGACGTCCTGAACCGCTCGATCGATGCGAGCTTTTTTTCACCTCTTGAGACCGCCTGGATACTGACCTTCATCGCCCCTGCGATGATTACCACGATAATTCCGAGGATCGCAAATGAGATCAAAAGTTCCAGGAGGGTGAAGCCCCGCTCGTTGTCACGGGGCAGCGCGCGCCCGGAGGCGGGTCCCCTCTGCCGGCGGATGTGCGTCATACTTTTTTCGGGATCAGCTTCATTGTCTTGAGGCTGACCGCACGCTCCTTGGTCCCGTCGGTCCAGTGGACAGTCAGGGTGATCTCCAGGAGTTCCACCGGCAGGTTTTCGGTGCGCTTCTCCTCAGTCCCGGCGATCGAGGCGTCTATCCGGTAACCGTCATCCGTCGTTTCGGACCACGCCCTTTCGTGTATCTCGTCGTCGTCGAGGACCTCCCGCATCTTCGACTCCGCCGTCATCACGGCTTTGGCGTAGCTGTCCGAAGCTCCGATTCCCCTCATGTTTGCGGAAAAAAGCTGCAGGATTACGACCAGTGCGATGCTGAGCAGCGCAAGGGCCACGAGGACCTCCAGCAGCGTAAACCCTTCGGGACGGTGGACCCGACCCCGACGCAGAGACCCGCAAGCAAGCGGCATTATTGCACCACAGGACCCGTAATCGGGTCTATGGTTATGGTCGCGGTCTTCTTATCGTTCCAGAGCACGATAGTGCCGCCTTCGATTCCGCCGGCGGGAGAAAAATCGATCCGGTAAGAGCCGCGGTCGATCTCCCCTTCGCGAGGATCGATGATCTTGATGTGTGCACCGTCGGCAACGGCCTTCCCGCCAGTGTCGCCGAGCCGGTACCGGCCGGCGTCCAAGTCGATAGTGACGGTCTGCGTCTCGCCCGTGATCTGCGCGAGCGCCTTCGCGTGGCGCATCATCGCTGCTATTTCGCGTACCGAAGCGCTGAACTTGCTCGAGGGGAGGGTGTTGGCGAAAAACGCGGCGGCGAGGGACATGAGAAGCGTGATGAGAAACATCACGATGATCAACTCCAGAAGGGTAAAGCCTTTTTCTTTTTCCATGTCGATACGGCCGGCTACATCGGCAGGTCAGTAATACTGAATATCGCCATCAGCATCGAAACCA
>JAKAIZ010000256.1 GCA_021814065.1 Nitrospirota bacterium
CGAATGTTCTTTTCAACCCTATTAACTATACCACAAAAAAGTCAGAGAAGAGTCTGCGGTCCATGGTCTGAGCTGCTTCTTCTCGGCCAGTCGCTCCGCGGTAGCAAGTGTCGTGCGGATATGTATATTTTTTTTGCCTGAATGGACAAACAGACGGACGAGACGGTAAATTACTGTATGAAGGCGTGGCAGGACAACATATACTTCATTCTTGTGGAACCCAAGGAGCCCGGCAATATCGGCGCATCCGCCAGGGCTATAAAGAATATGGGTTTTCGAAACCTCTGCCTTGTCAATCCTCCTTCCGAGATGAACGATGAGGGAAGGTGGTTTGCACGGAACGCCCATGATGTGCTCGATTCGGTCATGATTTACCGGAGTGTCGCGGATGCGGTAAGAGACAAATCCATCGTTGTCGGCACCACGAGAAGGAGAGGAAAGAAACGCGGCATTATCATGCCGGCCGATGAGGGGGCCTCAAGAATTTACAGGATCGCGGCCGGCAATAAAATAGCGATCCTATTCGGACGGGAAGCCAGGGGGTTGCTTAACGAGGAAGTGGAGGAATGCGGATTCATGCTCAGCATACCGAGCAGCAGGCTCCAACCCTCCCTGAACCTCTCTCATGCAGTGCTGATTGTCGCCTACGAGCTTTTTCGTGCAGAGTACGGAAGACCGGAACCAGTGGCGGGCGGCCAGGGACCATACGTTGTGGGCCCCGACATCTCTCCGGTGCCGGCGCTGGCAGGGCACGGGGAAGTCGCCGATCTCTGCGAGAGTATCTCGGAGTCGCTGGAGATTCTCGAGTATATCAAGAGAGGCGACAGGAACATAAAAAAGAAGATCATGGTCAACGTGAAGCATTTCATCGGCAGGGCAGGGCTGACGGAATGGGAACTGAAGATGCTCAGGGGCCTCTGCCACCAGGTAAAGAAGAAGGTGGAACGGGGTCTGCCTGATTGAACAGGATCAAATAGACTTTTACGGTGGACGAGCCGATATCGACAGCAAGAGGCTAAATGGTTCAGTTGCGCAGCATTCTCCCGATTGCCGCCTTTCCAAACGACAGGCGATCGCCTGCCTGTTGAAAATTCTTCGCCTACCGGTTTATAATGTGCATATGCACGTAATGCAGCTGTCGGGCGATGTCCCCGAGATATAAGAAGCCGCGTATCTGCGGATGCCCGATGAAGGGCAAGGCGTTCAAGCCTACCGGCGTGCCCCTGAAGGAGATCGAAAAGATCGCGCTCTACAGGGACGAAC
Organism: Nitrospirota bacterium; assembly: GCA_021814065.1. GTDB lineage: Bacteria > Nitrospirota > Thermodesulfovibrionia > Thermodesulfovibrionales > UBA6898 > Sulfobium. The sequence goes on from JAKAIZ010000256.1 coordinate 1,264, forward strand.
TCGAGGCGCTGAAGCTCTGCGACATGGACGGGCTCACGCAGGAAGAGGCGGGAGAGAAGATGGGGATATCGAGGGGCACCGTGCAGAGACTGCTCTCGGAAGCCAGAAGAAAGACGGCGACCGCCCTTGCGGAATGCAAGGCCCTTGTGTTGGAAGAAATTATTTGCAAATAGGAGGCTTGTCATGAAAGTATGTTTCCCGGTACAGCAGGTTGAAGGTATGGAAAGCAGGGTGTTCAACCATTTCGGATCGGCGCCCTTTTTTATCGTTGTCGACACCTCGACGAATGGGGTCTCGACGATCACCAACAGGGACCAGCACCACGCGCACGGCGCCTGCAATCCGATCCTGGCGCTCGATAACCAGAGTATCGACGCGGTGGTAGTAGGCGGCATCGGCGGAGGCGCACTCAACCGCCTGAACCAGGCCGGCATCAGGGTATATCGTGCCGCGGCCGAAGACGTGAAGGAGAACGTGGCGCTCTACCTCTCGAACGGTCTTCAGGAGTTCGGGATGATGCATGTCTGCGGAGGACACTCCCACGTGGGAGGCTGCGCTCACTAAGAACGGGCCTTAATCGGGATGAATATCTTCAATCTTTTTAAACGTGCCCCTTCCATCTCGCCGGAGGAGGTGCGTGAATACATCGAGCATAAAGCGCCGCAGGAATACTGCCTTCTCGATGTCCGCCAGAAGTCCGAATACGAGCGGGGGCACCTGCCCGGCGCGCGGCTCGTTCCCCTCGGTGAACTTCAGAGACGGATCCCGGAACTCGATCCCGGCAGGACGTATATCGTCTACTGCAGGACCGGCAGCAGGAGCGTATCGGGCGCAGGGCTTCTCCTCGGCGCCGGCTTCAAAAACATCCTCAACATGAGCGGCGGCATAATCCGCTATAACGGCTCTGTGGCGAGCGGGCCGCCCGAGGCAGGGATGTTCTGCTTCCCCGAAAACCTTAGCCCCGGCCAGCTCGCTGCCGTAGCATGGTTTCTCGAAGACGGCACACTCGCTTTCCTCGGGGAGGTCCATGCCGGCATCGCGCCCGGCATCGGCCAGATCGTCATCGGCGAACTGGTGGCAGACAAAAAAAGGCACAAAGAAAAGCTGAGAGGCCTCTATGCGGATATCACCGGCAGCAGCCCGGCCCCCGACTTTCCGAAGGGTGTCCTCGACATGGCCGCAGAGGGCGTGATGGTCGGATGCGTGAAGGTCTCGGAGGCAGTGCGGTGGGCGAACGGCAAGTCCGCCACCGATATTCTGGAACTGCTCATGTCCCTCGGCGCCAACGCATACGATCTCTATCTGAAGCTCGGACGTGCCCTTAAAAACGAGGAGGCCCGGAAGGTCTTTGCGTTGCTGGCGAGGGAAGAGCACAACAATATCGTGCGCACTGCCAAGGCCTTCGAAAGCGCTCTCTGACGCCGGTCACCCGTGCAATTCGTCCACAAAAAAGACAACTTGTGCGTAAGGACAGCAAGGACGTGATTAATCACGCCCCTGCAAATGGAATGACAACGCCCGGCGGGAGAGGCTATAATGAGGCGGAAATGCCGGACCTCAGAAAATACTCATCATATGCGATCATGTATGAACTCAACAACAGGGAGTTCAGGAAGAAACTCGGCCTTTTCCCCGAGGAACTCCGCTATTACGTCATCCTGGCCAACAGCATTATAGGGGCCGAGAACGCAAAAAGAGTCGAGGGGACACCTGGGGCGCTCATAAAAGACGGCGAAGAGTTTGTGGCGAGGCTTCTGGGGATAATGGACCCAGGGCAGGATGCCGCGTTCAGGGAGGTCCTCGAGACCTACCTTGTCGAGACGATGAAGGACGAGCTGAGAAACTGCTGCCCGAACTGCTCTTGTTTCGGAGATTGCCTCGACATCGGTAATTTGGCAGTGGGAGGTCTTTTCGAAAGGCGGGCAAACGGTGAGGAAACCGAGGAACTGAAAAAGCAGATCGCACTTCAGGTCGCTGCCGCCCTTGAGCGTACACCCCACGTCGATACGGACTCGGCCCACCGGCTCTGCGAAAATTTCAGGCACCAGTATTCGGCATCCGGCATAGGAGAGGTCTTCGGTAGGTACACGGAGATCGCCGCAGTGCTGCGGGATACCTTCGGCATCGACT
>JAKAIZ010000074.1 GCA_021814065.1 Nitrospirota bacterium
ATTTGCTTGATAGAAGACTTCCCTGAGATATAAAAGGAATAATTGAGGATTTTCAACAACACAGCATTGCGTATGCCAGGGCTTAGCAATACAATTAAAGTGAAGAAACTCTGAGTTGTAGAAGACCACTTGCTTTCAAAAAGAAGGAGATTTCAAACTTGAAAATGAGCAGCAAGGCTATGCTTGGAAACCTGCCGCATGTGCGTGCAAGCTTCCGTGGAAAAGACCTGGCACAGAAGTACGCCGGCGACAAGCCACCACTGCGATCGGAACTTTTCAGCAGGGACCAGATGGAACAGCACGGCAAGACACTGGCGGCCTCGCACAAGTTGAGTGCGGGACATGCGCGCGACCAGCTTCTAGCGCGGTTGTCTGAGAATGAAGGCGTCCTGATCTCTGCCCGCAACCTGCTGGCCGATGCAGTCAAGACAGACCGCCGGATTACGCCGGCAGGCGAATGGCTGCTCGATAACTTCTACCTGATCGAAGAACAGATCCGCACGGCCAGGAGACATCTGCCGAAGGGGTACAGCCGGGAGCTTCCACGCTTGCGGAACGGTGCATCGGCCGGGCTTCCACGCGTCTATGACATCGCTCTGGAGACGATCTCTCACGGAGATGGCAGGGTGGACCCGGAAAATCTGAGCAGTTTCGTTGCAGCCTACCAGACGGTGACTGTCCTGAAGCTGGGCGAATTGTGGGCAATCCCCATCATGCTTCGCCTTGCGCTGATCGAAAATCTCCGTCGCGTGGCAGCCCGGGTCGCGGCCGACAGGATCAACCGGAACCTCGCCGATTATTGGGCGGACCGGATGACGGAGACAGCAGAGAAGGACCCGAATAGTCTGATCCTGGTGATTGCGGACATGGTGCGGTCGGACCCGCCTATGGTGAGTTCATTTGTTGCGGAATTTACTCGTCGGCTGCAGGGACAGAGCCCTGCTCTGGCATTGCCGCTCACCTGGATTGAGCAGCGGCTCTCCGAGTCCGGCCTGACAATCGAGCAGTCGGTGCATTCGGAGAACCAGCAACAGGCCGCTGACCAGGTCTCCATAAGCAACAGCATCGGCAGCCTCCGGTTTCTGGGAGCGATGGATTGGCCCGAGTTCGTCGAGAGGATGAGCTCGGTCGAACAGGTGTTGCGCGAGGACCCCTACGGAGTCTACGACAAGATGGATTTTGCCACCCGTGATCACTACCGTCACGTCGTGGAGAAGATAGCGAAGGGCAGCCTGTTATCCGAAAGCGAGGTTGCGCGCAAAGCTATCGGGCTTGCGCACGAGGCTGTGGCGGACTCCGAGAAGTACGGGCGGGTTTCAAACCCGCCCCTACGAATGAACACAGCTGACTCTGCTCGGGAGACCCATGTTGGCTTCTATCTGATCGACAAGGGATTGCCGCAGCTCGAGCGAATCGTGGGGGTGCAGCTATCCATCTCTGAGTCTCTTCAGAAAATTGGCTACGCGTTTCCTTTGCTTTTCTATGCCGGCACGATTGCGCTGATTACGGTGATTTTTGCCGGAAGCTTATTGGGGAAGGCATACGCTGGTGGGGCCCCTGACTGGCTACTTGCGCTGGTTGGCATATTCTCGATGGTGGGCGCAAGCCAACTGGCGGTGGAGCTGGTTAACTGGCTGGCTACGCTGCTGGTGACCCCGCATCAGCTGCCTAGGATGGACTACTCCAAAGGGATCCCGCCGGAATCGCTCACCCTTGCCGTAATCCCGACCATGCTCATAAGCGCTCAAAACATCGAGGACCTGATAGAGGCGCTGGAAGTCCGGTTCCTGGCAAATAGGGACGAGAACCTGCACTTCGGCCTGCTGACTGATTTCCGGGATGCGGCAGACGAAACACTGCCGGAGGACGAACCGCTGTTACTGCTGGCCCGGCAGAGAATCGAGGGGCTGAATGAAAAATACCGGAATGCAAAAGGCGATACGTTCTTCCTCTTCCACCGCCCGCGCAGATGGAATGCCCGGGACCGGGTCTGGATGGGTTACGAGCGCAAGCGGGGGAAACTATCGGAATTGAATTCCTTCTTGCGCGGCGGGGCGGATAACGCCCCCGCCTCTGGCACCCCCTCTTATCTTAAGAGGGGGAAGGGGGAGTCAGTCGGTGGTTTTTCACTCATCGTAGGCAATACGGAAATCTTATCGAACGTAAAGTACGTGATCACCCTCGACACGGACACTCAACTGCCGCGCGATTCGGCGCGTCAGTTTGCGGGGGCCATGGCGCACCCGCTGAGTCGTGCATACTACGACGAAGACAAGCGGCGCGTTGTTGCCGGGTACGGCATCCTTCAGCCACGCGTGGCTGCTAGCCTGCCGGGCACAAACCGGTCGCGATATGCGCGAATGTGGGGGAGTGATCCCGGCATCGACCCGTATACACGTGCGGTCTCGGATGTCTACCAGGACCTCTTCGGTGAAGGCTCATTCATCGGCAAAGGCATCTATGATGTCGCCGCATTCGAGCGGACGCTTAACGGACGCCTCCCCGAGAACCGGATACTCAGCCACGATCTTCTGGAGGGGTGTTATGCACGGGCTGGGCTGTTGAGCGATGTAATGTTGTACGAGGAATATCCGTCCAGCTACAGCGCGGATGTGGCCCGCCGGCACCGCTGGATTCGGGGCGATTGGCAGATTGCGCGGTGGCTGCTGTCGGGAGTTCCGGGCCTTGACGGTCGGCGCCAAAAGAATCCCCTCTCAGTATTGTCCCGATGGAAGCTCTTCGACAACCTTCGACGCAGTCTCGTGCCCGCGGCATTGACACTCCTCTTACTGCTGGGCTGGATGGTCTTGTTATCGCCGTGGTTCTGGACCTTATCGGTTATCGGAATTATCCTGATTCCCCCCCTGATTGCCTCTATTTTGGAAATGTTCCGGAAGCCGGACGAGGTGCTTCTGGGTCAGCATCTCGCTGCCTCAGTGCGTTCTGCGCTCAGGCGCTTCGCCCAGGCCGCATTTTCGCTCGCGTGCCTGCCCTACGAGGCTTTTTTCAATCTAGATGCTATTTTGCGCACCGCGTGGCGGATGCTGTTGCGCAAGCGACTTCTGGAATGGAGCCCGTCAAGCGACGCAGACCGCAGCAGCCGTAATAACCAAGAGGGTCTCGCCGCCTACTGCCGGACGATGTGGATCGCGCCTATTACCGTTACTGCCGCAGTGCTTTATCTGGCGCTTTCGGGACCGGTCGCGTTAGCTGTTGCCGGGCCTGTGCTGGGTCTCTGGTTTGTCTCCCCTGGTATCGCGTGGTGGATCAGCAGGCCTCTCACCCGCCGCGCCGCAGGGCTAACGGCTGAACAAACCCTCTTTCTCCGGAAGCTTTCACGAAGGACCTGGGCGTTTTTCGAGACCTTCGTCGGCCCGGAAGATCATTGGCTGCCACCTGATAACTATCAGGAGTATCGCGTTGCTACGGTTGCGCACCGCACATCGCCGACCAACATGGGACTTGCGCTGCTAGCCAATTTGTCCGCATATGACTTCGGTTACATTTCAGCAGGGCAACTCATCGAGCGGACGGATAATGCACTGCGCACGATGGAAGCCATGGAACGGCACCGGGGCCACTTCTATAACTGGTATAATACGCGGTCTCTGAAACCGCTGCTGCCGATGTACATTTCGACGGTCGACAGCGGGAACCTCGCCGCTCACATGCTGACATTGCGGCCCGGTCTGCTTGCACTTTCCGATCAAAAGATCCTGAGCCCGCAAGTCTTTAGCGGGCTCCGCGACACCCTGAGGCTCCTCGCGGACGCTATAAAGGCTGAAGAATCAACTTCTCGTCCTCTCACCCAACCCTCTCCCTTCAGGGGAGAGGATACTCAAAAACCTTCGCGACCGGCGGGACTTGCTCAACTTCAGAACGACCTGGAGTCCGCGTACAATTCCCCGCCCGCCACGCTCACGACTGCGCGGCACAGCCTGGACCAGCTGGCTGCATCCGCCGCTGAAGTGGTCGTTAGTCTCGATGCCCCCGGGGCGGCCACGGATAACGAAGCCGCGTGGTGGGCACGCGCCTTTGCCGCGCAATGCCAGGCCGCTCTCGATGATCTGGTATTTCTCTCTTCGTCGACAGTAAGCAGCATCGATAAGATACCGACGCTGCGCGAACTGGCAGGACTGGGGAATCAACGCGCCGGTGAGAGAATTGCGACTATCGAACGCCTTGCGCAGCAATTAAGTGAACTCAGTCGTATAGAATATGATTTCCTGTTCGACAAGGCGCGTCATCTGCTGGCTATCGGGTACAATGTTAGTGAGCGCCGAAGGGACGCGAGTTTTTACGATCTGCTGGCTTCAGAAGCGAGATTGTGCTGTTTCGTGGCGATTGCGCAGGGACAACTTCCGCAGGAGAGCTGGTTCAGCCTGGGACGCCTGCTCACTAATTCCGGTGGAGAGCCGGTTCTCCTTTCATGGTCCGGTTCGATGTTCGAATACCTTATGCCGCTTTTGGTGATGCCGACGTACGAACACACGTTGCTAGACCAGACCTATGCGGCGGCGGTGGGCAGACAGATCGAGTATGGGAGGCAGCGCAGCGTACCGTGGGGCATGTCGGAATCAGGATACAACGCGGTCGATGTCCATCTCAACTACCAATACCGCGCCTTCGGCGTGCCCGGCCTGGGACTCCAACGCGGTCTTGCCGATGACCTGGTCATTGCGCCCTATGCTTCGGCGCTTGCGTTGATGGTGGCGCCTGAGGAGGCTTGTCTGAACCTGCAGCAACTCAGCGCTGAAGGCTTTGAGGCCCGCTATGGTTTTTACGAAGCGATCGACTATACCCCCTCACGTCAGCGGCGCAGACAATCGAGCACGGTGGTACGGTCATTCATGGCACACCACCAGGGCATGAGTCTCCTCTCACTGGCCCATCTGCTTTTGGACCGTCCGATGCAGAAAAGATTCGAGTCGGACCCTTTGTTCCAGGCTACTATGCTTCTTCTCCAGGAGCGGGTCCCAAGGGCGACGGCCTTCTATCTGGAGACCCCCGAGCTCTCCGACGTTCGTGCGATTTCCAGTGGGGCGGAGATGCCGGTGCGTGTTTTTAACAGCCCCAACACTCCGATACCGGAGGTGCAACTGCTGTCCAACGGCAGATACCACGTGGTGGTCACGAACGCCGGCGGCGGTTACAGCAGTTGGAAGGGCATGGCAGTAACACGCTGGCGCGAAGACACCACCTGCGACAACTGGGGCACGTTTTGTTACCTCCGCGACGTGGCGAGCGGGAAGTTCTGGTCAACCGCGTATCAGCCCACGCTCAAACGGTCCGACACATACGAAGCGATTTTTTCGGACGCGAGAGCGGAGTTCCGCCGCCGCGACCACGACTATAAGACGCATACGGAAATCGTTGTTTCGCCGGAAGATGACATCGAACTGCGCCGGATCCGCATCACGAACTCCTTCCGGGCACGCAGAACGATCGACGTAACGAGTTACGCGGAGGTCGTCCTTGCACCGCCTGCCGCAGACGCGCTGCACCCGGCGTTCAGCAATCTCTTTGTTCAGACCGAGATCATCGACCAAAGGAAGGCGATCCTCTGCACCCGCCGGCCCCGCTCCCAGGGCGAGCACGCGCCATGGATGTTTCACCTGATGACCGCTCACGGGACGAAGGTCGAAGAAGTTTCCTATGAGACCGACCGCATGCAGTTCATCGGCCGGGGAAGGTCTGTCGCCAATCCTCAAGCCATGAGCGGTCGTGCGACTCTATCTGGGGCGCTCTCCGGAAGCGAGGGCTCAGTGCTTGATCCGATTGTCGCTATCAGGTACCGGATCACGCTCGATCCGGAAGAGTCGGTAACGATAGATGTGGTCTCCGGCATCGGGGAAACCCGGGACATCTGTATGGGCCTTGTCGAGAAATACCAGGACCGACGTCTCGCGAACCGCGTCTTTGATCTGGCATGGACACACAGCCAGGTGCTGCTGCGGCAGATCAATGCCACAGAGGCCGATGCGCAACTTTATGGACGCATTGCCGGCTCTATAATTTACGCCAATTCTTTGCTGCGTGCCGACACGGGCATTCTCAGAAAAAACCGCCGCGGGCAATCCGGTCTGTGGGGATACGCCATTTCCGGGGACCTGCCGATCGTGCTGCTGCGGATCGAAGATCCGGCCAATATCGAACTGGTGCGGCAGCTCGTCCAGGCCCACGCATACTGGCGTCTGAAAGGACTGGCGGTGGACCTGGTGATATGGAACGAAGATCGCGCCGGGTATCGGCAACTTCTTCAGGACCAGATCATGGGGCTCATTGCCGCAGGCCTCGAAGCCAATGTGAAAGACCGACCGGGCGGCATTTTTGTAAGGCTCGTTGAGCAGATATCGAATGAGGACCGCATTTTGCTCCAAACAGTAGCTCGTGTCATCATAAGCGACAGTTGGGGCACGCTGGAGGAACAGGTCAGCCGCCGCGGTATCGTGAACGCAATAGTACCTCGCCTCACACCGACCAGGCCCCTTCGCACCGAGTCCGTCACATTCGTGGCAATGCCCCGCCGCGATCTGATCTTTTCCAACGAGTTGGGAGGATTCAGTCCTGATGGACGCGAGTACATAATTACGACCACGCGGGGGCAGGTGACTCCGGCGCCATGGGTGAATGTGCTGGCCAATCCACGCTTCGGGACGGTTATTTCGGAGAGCGGATCGGCTTACACCTGGAGCGAAAATGCCCATGAGTTCCGCCTCACCCCCTGGCACAACGATCCTTTGTGCGATTCGGGCGGAGAAGCTTTTTACCTCCGCGATGAAGAGAGCGGCCTTTTTTGGTCGCCCACTCCGCTGCCCAGCCGCGGCGCGGCGCCGTATGTCAGCCGGCACGGGCTCGGCTATAGCGTATTTGAACACACAGAGGACGGCATCAGCTCCGAGGTCTGGGTTTACGTGGCCACAGACGCACCGGTCAAGTTCACGGTCTTGAAAGTGCGCAACGAGTCAGGCCGGTCCCGCCGTCTCTCCGCTACAGGTTACGCTGAGTGGGTGCTTGGTGATCTGCGACCGAAATCGGGGATGCACGTAATCACCAAAGTCGACCCCGATACCGGCGCTCTCTTAGCGTTAAACCCATACAACACGGAGTTCGCCGACCGGACCGCGTTTTTCGACGTGGATGATACGACCCGGACCTTAAGCGGCGACCGGACCGAATTCCTTGGCCGTAACGGCACGCTTCGGAACCCGGACGCGATGACTCGTGCGCGGCTTTCCGGCAGGGTGGGGGTTGCCCTGGACCCCTGTGCCGCGATCCAGGTCCCCTTCGACCTTGCCGACGGGCAAGAGCGTGAGATCATCTTCATGCTGGGCGTAGGGCGGAACGCCGATGACGCCAGCACCCTGGTGCGTCGCCTCCGCGGATCTGCTGCCGCGCGAAGAGCTCTCGAAGCGGTCTGGCAGTACTGGAACCATACTCTCGGCGCCGTGCAGGTGGAAACACCGGAGCAGTCCGTCAACTTCCTGGCCAACGGCTGGCTCTTATACCAGACTCTGGCATGTCGTCTTTGGGCCCGGTCCGGATACTACCAGTCGGGAGGCGCCTTTGGTTTCCGCGACCAGTTGCAGGACGTGATGGCGGTCATTCACACGGAACCGCGCCTCGTGCGCGAGCATCTCCTCCTTTGTGCGGCCCGTCAGTTTGGGGAGGGAGATGTTCAGCATTGGTGGCATCCTCCTTCAGGCCGGGGAGTGCGTACGCACTGTTCGGACGACTTTCTCTGGTTGCCGTTGGCTACGTGTCGGTACGTCCTGAGCACCGGCGACACCGGGGTGTTGGATGAACCCATCCGCTTCATCGAGGGCCGCCCGGTAAACAAAGACGAGGACTCGTATTACGATCTTCCCGGCCGGTCGGACGAAACGGCAACTTTGTACAAGCACTGTGTGCGGGCCATCCTGAATGGCCTCAGACTCGGTGAGCACGGCCTGCCGCTCATAGGCTCGGGTGATTGGAACGATGGCATGAACATGGTAGGCGAACACGGCAGGGGTGAAAGCGTTTGGCTGGGATTCTTCTTTTATGACGTGCTTATGCGGTTCGCCGAGATTGCGCGCCTGCATGATGACCTGCCCTTTGCCGAACGCTGCCGGGAGGAAGCTGCTCAACTGCGCAGGAATATCGAGGAGAACGGTTGGGATGGCGGCTGGTACCGCCGCGCCTACTTCGACGACGGCTCGCCGCTGGGTTCTGCGGGCAATGCCGAATGCCGGATTGATTCCATTGCGCAAAGCTGGGCTGTCCTTTCCGGCGCCGGGGATTCCGAACGCTCCCGCATGGCGATGGAAGCGGTGGACAAACTTCTCGTTCGACGGGACCATGGCCTGATCCAGCTCCTGGACCCGCCGTTCGATAAATCGGACCTGAATCCCGGCTATATAAAGGGATACGTCCCTGGAGTTCGGGAGAATGGCGGGCAGTACACCCATGCGGCTATCTGGACGGCGATGGCCTTTGCTCAATTGGGTGACAGCCGACGCGCGTGGGAACTGCTGGCAATGATCAACCCGGTGAACCATGGGAGGACCAGGGAGGAAATAGCAACGTATAAAGTAGAGCCCTACGTTGTCGCTGCCGACGTATATGCGCTCTCCCCGCACGTCGGTCGCGGTGGATGGACATGGTACACGGGATCGGCTGGCTGGATGTACAGGCTTATCCTTGAATCGCTTCTCGGGCTGCGGCTTGAAACAGACAAACTGCGTTTTGCGCCGTGCCTGCCCGTGGACTGGGAGTCGTTCAAGGTTCATTACCGCTACAGGGAAACCGTCTACCATATCACCGTGCTCCAGACAAACGACGGCAGCGCGGCAAATGTGACTGTCGATGGCGTTGAACAACCCGATGCTGCCATACCGCTCCTCGACGACCATCGGGAGCATTCGGTCAAGGTAAGGATACCCGCCCAGTAAATTGACCGCCGATCTCAGCATGTGCTACATTTTCCGTAAATTGTCGCAGGTAAGATTACATATGGGCAATCCTAACGTTAGAATATCGAGTACGTATGGCTGGAGCGCATGTAAACAGTCTTGGGATCCGGTCTTTACCGACAAAGTATTAGTCGCAAGAAGCGTAAACTGCTAATGATTTTCAGCAGATGGCACAAAAAAATGGCGCGATATTGAACCCCGCCATTTTTATTTTACTTTATTAAACTCAGTTAACTTTTTACTCTTCTCTGTCTCCTCAAATAATAAACTGACCCAAGCCCTGCAAAGAAAATGAATACGATCATTCCCCACTCGGTTAAGGTGGGGACACTAGTAACGGTGTTAGGAGCAACAACATCAGCAGCAAAATTGTCAAGTGTTCCTGAGGCGATGTTGTAAGCGCCGATACCTACACCGCTGCCACCCGTTGAGGGAGCACCTGTACACACATACTGCTGGGTTCCAGAGCCACCGTCAATATTGGAAAAAGTTATTGTTACGCTACTTGTGCCGGGATCATACGCAGCCCTCATATGTGCAGTTGTAAAAGCTGCAGTCAGATTGAAAAAACCCAAACCAAAGGTAGAAGTGCTCCCGTTATTCCCTTGATAGCACGCAGCGTTAGTAAAGGTAGTACCTCCTCCCTGGGTCTGCACCTTTATAAAAATATTGTTGTCAAGATTTGCATAAGCAAGCACTAAAGCTTCATACTGAATTGAAGTTCCAGTGGAGGTTACATCTGCCTCCAAGACATTGCTTGATAAGCTATTATAAGTTGCCAACGCTGAAGGTCCACCTTGCACGGCATTGCTGACGATATTGAAAGAGCCGCTCTGAACTGTCCAGTTTCCGCCGATAGAACCGTTAGGACGGTTAAAATCGTCTAAGACTGTGGCGTTGACTTGAGAAATACCTATCGGAGAGGAAATGAAGAATAACGAAAATAGGATTACCAATAATAACCAATTCTTTTTCACTTAGGAACCCTCCTTTTGGATTTTGCCATAATATTAGAAGAACAAAGTATAGAAGTCAAGATTTTTATTATATTTTGTCAAGGCGAAGCAGGAATGGCGGGTCATCACGCTGCGGTTCTCCTGGTCTGTCGCGATTAGGTGTGAGTATTTGATGGCGGCGAAGGCCTTTCTTTCTGGCTAAGAACCAGCTGGAGGCGAAACTCCGCTTTCTCGGATTCCTTCTTGAGCGGCCCAATTTCGCCCTCGGGCGTCGATCTAAATCCACTGCTGCCGGTTCAAGGCGGGCGGTCGCCACTGCTCTTGCCTTCGCCCCGCACTTCTGGTAACATCTTCATGAGGAACACAGGTCCTCAAAAAGCAGAAATATTACCGGCAACGCCAAAGGAGGCACACAATGGGAGACAAAGGCGGCAAAAAGGACAAAGAGAAGGGCCTGAAACAAAAGTCGATGAAACACGCTAAAGATCTGAAAGAGAAGCAGAACAAACAACCAAAAAGCGTAATGAAATAGGGATCGGTCTGCACCGCTCCCGGTTCAGCCGACGCCGAAAAATCTGCAGATTTCCTTACCCGCATTCCTCAAGCTCACTTTGCGACATAGTCGGCTTCCTGCTCTGCCTGGCGTAGAATCCGTGCAGCTTCGTCACAGGACCCGCAGGGGACAAGCTTCGTGATAATTGCATCGAGGGGATGGTCTGTTTTTCCCCTTGTCCGCCCCAGGAGCAGGGTAATCATCTCCTTATGCGCCTCTTTTTCGGCTGAAGCGGTTGCTTTATATTCCCAGATTGTCTTAAGAGGGAAAATGCCCGCTATCAGCTTAAACACCTTGATGCTATATCCGGGGGTGCTCGCAACCGACACAAGGATACGCTCTCTGCTGTCAAACTTTATCTGGCAGAAACAGTGCCGCTCCGTGTTTTTGTACGCTATGACCTTGCTCATGCGGAAATTATTTTAGCAAAAAAGGAAATCATGTTCAAATTTCAGGTACGCGTCAGGCTGCATAATGGGAAACCACACTCCGTGTGACTTTTTTTCAGGGGGACTCACTTCTTCCAGGTCTGAGAACCCTTACTACAGACTTCCTTCCCACTGAAATTGTCGGAAACAGGCAGGGAGTGATAAAATAAACAAAACATGTGTACCTGCCGGGCGTGAAATATAAAGACAAAAAGGCCTGCCTGCCTTCAGGCTGGGCGACGGGAGTTTTCATGATCGATATCAGTTCAATTGTGAGACTGTTAAATAATGGGTAAGGGCATTCCGTGAAAGCACTTCTCATTTATCCTGAATTCCCAGATACCTTCTGGAGTTTCAGGTATGCCCTGAAATTCATTCACAGAAAGGCGAGCAGTCCGCCCCTCGGATTGTTGACTATCGCAGCGATGCTTCCTGATGCGTGGGAGAAAAAACTGATCGACATGAACGTAGAAAGCCTGGATGACGATGACCTGAGGTGGGCTGATCTCGTCTTTGTGAGCGCGATGTCTGTCCAGAAGGAATCGGTGAAAGGGGTGATAGCGAGATGCAGGGCAGCAGGTGTCAGGATTGTCGCTGGCGGTCCTCTTTTCACGACCGAATATGAGTCGTTCGGGGATGTAGACCACCTGGTGCTGAACGAGGCCGAAATTACCCTGCCCCGCTTCTTGGAGGATTTCGAAAATGGCGTTGCCGGCCGATTCTATACTACTGACCAGTGGGCGGACATGCGGAAGACGCCCATACCGCTTTGGGAGCTCATCAATGTTAAGCGCTATGCCTCGATCAATATCCAGTATTCCCGGGGCTGCCCCTTCAACTGCGAATTTTGCGATATTACCCTGCTCTGCGGTCGCAGGCCGCGCACCAAGGACAAAGACCAGATTATAAGGGAGCTCGATAGTGTGTACGCGTCAGGATTCAGGGGCCAGGTTTTCTTTGTTGACGACAATTTTATCGGGAACAAAAAGAAGCTGAAGGAAGAGGTGCTACCTGCCATCATCGAATGGATGGAGATGAGAAGACATCCCTTCACCTTCAATACTCAGGCATCCATAGAACTGTCCGACCATAAAGACCTGATGGATATGATGGTGAGGGCGGGATTCGATGTCGTCTTCATCGGCCTCGAGACACCTCATGAGGAGAGTCTCGCCGAATGCAGCAAATTCCAGAACAGAAATCGAGATCTTCTCGCAAGTGTCAGGAATATCCAGAAGGCAGGCCTCGAGGTGCAGGGAGGATTCATCGTCGGTTTCGACAACGACCCCCTTACGATTTTCGACACCCAGATCAGGTTCATCCAGAAAAGCGGGGTCGTCACGGCAATGGTCGGCATTCTCATTGCCCTTCCGCGCACGCAGCTCTACGAGAGGCTCAAAAAGGAACAGCGGCTGCTGAAGGAGACCTCAGGGAACAATACGGATTTCGCGACAAATTTTATCCCCAGGATGGACTATGACCTGCTGATCAGCGGCTACAAGAAGGTCCTGGGCACCCTGTATTCGCCGAGGTACTACTATGAGAGGGTCAGGACATTCATGAAGGAATATGTCCCTCCCAAGAAAAAGAAGAAGGCCTTTCGATTTCGGCCGAACTATTTAGGCGCGTTCTTCAGATCAATCGTAGTCCTCGGAGTCGTTGGAAAAGAACGGTTCCAGTATTGGAGGCTGCTGCTATGGACGGTGCTTACCCGTCCAAGCCTCCTTCCTCAGGCCGTTACCCTCGCGATCTACGGGTTTCATTTCCGGAAGGTCTTCGAGAAACGCATCGGTTAAAGGCGGAAGAGAAAAACAACATAGACACAATAAAGAAACAGATTCCCTCATCTTCCTGGCAGGCCGGCAAAACTCGCCCGGGTCGTGCTCTCCTGATCCATCTTATCCGATGATGAAATGATTTTGAAAAGATGAAACGGCGAACGGTATAATAACCGATATTTTTTGCGTTAAAGAGTGTAACGATGTCAAAAAAAGACGGCAGACAGATTATGCGGGAATTCGAAGTGCGCCGGGGACGTCAATCCTTCGCAATAGTGGCGGCGCTGTTTATGGTGTTATTTCTTGCCGTGCTTTATAATCGCCCGACGGTACTGGGAGAGTTCTCAAAAAATACTATCTTCGGGGCGCAGGTTATCGTTATCGCTGCGTTTATCGGTTTCAGCAGTGTTAACTGGAGATGCCCTTCATGTAATAAATACCTGGGGAGTGATATGAACAGGCGCCTCTGCAGGAAGTGCGGGAGCAGGTTGAGATAATCCCAACTCTATCCAGCTCCTTTGAACCGCCGCAACTTTTACTCGCCGCTTTGTTGCAGATACGAATTCCGAAAAGCGGCCTGTTCATAGGAAATATACCCCGTTTTATATTTAATACTGCCCTCTGTCCAGGGTCCGGTACTGGATCGCCTCGGAGATATGATGGGGCTGGATATCGGCTGATGCTTCCAGGTCCGCAATCGTCCGGGAGAGCTTAAGTATCCTCGCATACGCCCTTGCGGACAGGCCCAGCCTCTGCATTGCAGTCTCAAGGAGGTTCTGGGCGTCTTCCCTCAGTCTGCAGTACTTCTTGATATGCCTTGTCTTCATCTGTCCGTTGCAGTAAATCCTTTCGCCCTGATACCTTTGAAGCTGCATGTCCCTTGTGCCGACTACCCGTAAGCGAATGACTTCAGATTTTTCCCCGACGTATTCAGCAGACAATTCCTTGTAAGGGACTGCCGGCACCTCGATATGGATATCTATCCTATCGAGCAGCGGCCCTGATATCTTTCTGCGGTAACGGTAGATCTGCCCTGGCGTGCAGGTGCACTGGTGCCTCGGGTCCGAGAAGTACCCGCAGGGGCAGGGGTTCATTGCCGAGACGAGCATGAAGGAGGCGGGATAGGTGATCGATGCCACTGCGCGCGATACCGTCACTTCTCCGTTTTCGAGGGGCTGCCGCAGGACCTCGAGGGCGTTTCTCTTGAACTCCGGGATCTCGTCGAGAAAGAGCACGCCGTTATGGGCGAGACTCACTTCCCCGGGTTTCGGCACCTGGCCGCCACCGATCAGGGCAACATCTGAGATGGAATGATGGGGCGAACGGAATGGCCTCGTTGCCAGAAGAGGCTGGTCGTCCCTGAGCAGTCCGGCGATGCTGTGGATCCTCGTCGTCTCGAGGGCCTCGTCGAACGTCATGCCGGGAAGGATCGTCGCAAGGCGCTTCGAAAGCATGGTCTTTCCCGAACCCGGCGGCCCGACCAAAATGACGTTGTGGCCCCCTGCTGCCGCGACCTCGAGTGCCCTCTTCGCATGCTCCTGGCCTTTCACCTCGGAGAAATCGTCCTCATACACCGAATGGACCTTCATCGTTTCTTTCACGTCGAGCTGGAAGGGGCGAAGAGACATTGAACCCTTCAGAAAATCCACCACCTCAGGCAGGCTTTTTACCCCATATACCTTTACCCCGCTGACGACCGCTGCTTCGGGCGCATTTTCGGCCGGAAGTATTATCCCTCTCAGCCCGGCATCCCTGACCATAATGGCCATCGACAGGGCGCCCCTGACCGGCTTTACCCTTCCATCGAGAGAGAGTTCCCCGGTAAAGAGGTAGCCGTCGATAGCAGCCTGATCGATCAGTCCCTCGGAAGAGATGATGCCCACCCCGATCGGAAGGTCGAAGGCTGACCCCTCCTTCTTGAGGTCTGCGGGCGCGAGGTTGACCGTGATCTGCTTGAGCGGGAAATTAAATCCGATATTCTTTAAGGATGCCCTCACCCTGTCGCGGCTTTCCTTCACTGCCGCGTCGGGGAGTCCCACCATCGAGAAGTGAGGAAGCCCCCGTGACGAGATGTCCACCTCGACTTCGACCTTGAAGGCCTCGATCCCTATGACGCTTGCGCTCAATACTTTTGAAAGCATGGCTTATTTGAAAGTGGTCCGGAAAATCCCCGACTAAGAATAGCACGGAACTGTCTATCGGAGCAAGACTTTTTTGGTGTCGGACCTGTTTCATGAGACGGTCGGCGCGGCAGGAGGAAAAGGACGAAAAACAAAAAAGGCCCCAAAAGGGGCCCTTTTCTCTATTCCGGCGGGAGATATCAGTCTTCTTTGTTACCCGGACTCTCCGCGCCCTCTTCCTTTTTTGCCTCTTCGGGACCCTTCTTCTTGCCGGCGAGGTACGATTCGCTCGGCCTCCAGCCGAAGGATGCCGCCTTCTGTGTCGGTGCCATCACAGCGGAAGCCACCTTCTGGAAGATCACCTTCACGAGCATCGCAATCCCGATGAAGGGCAGAAACGCTGCATAGAGCAGTCCCAATACCGGCCCAAGTGCTACTATTCCGGTTGCCGGAAGCCTGTAGTATACGTCGTCCCTGCCGCCCGGAAGTACGCCTTCGGTGCTTATGTCGATCCGCTCACCCGATGAGAAGTTCCAGTACGTCCCTTTTCCGACCTTGGTCCCTGCGTTGTGCTTGAACATTTTCTTGTCCTCCTTTTCTCTTTTTTCCCTTGTTCTGATTATAGGTTACTCCCCTCAGGGTTTTCGTACAATTGGAAGAACGTCGTACTCAATGGGGTGATGTGTTCCTATGGAGTCGAGTAAAGTAGCCGTGGGGAGACGCATAATTGCCCGGAAGTCTTTAATAATACTGATTAACTTATGGTTTCAGCACTATAACGCGCACTCAGAACCGTCCCGTGCCGCAGCAACCGCATGCCTATTTCTTTAAACCCCTTCTAATTCCTTTGCCGCCGCGAGGGCCTCTTCGTCCGGCCTGTCATTTCTCAAGGCCGACAGGAGCGCGGAGAGAAGACTAAGTGCCACAAGCACCCCCAGCACGACGAGGTATCCCTTCAT
>JAKAIZ010000257.1 GCA_021814065.1 Nitrospirota bacterium
TCATCGTAAGCGTCCTGTCCTTCAGAGAGAGGTCGATCGCCTTGTCGTTCGCAAAACTATAACCGTACATAGAAAGCGACATCTGTCCGACCGTCAGGGAGCCGCCGACGTGGTCCTTGTCCCCGCGGAGGAGGGCCGTCCCGCTCATGCTCAGAATCAGGTCCTCGGGAACATCCTTCAGGAAAGAGCTTATGATGAAATCATACCTCCCGGTCCGCATCTCGATCTTCGCTTCCCACGGGACCTCTTTTTCTAGCCTGCCCTTGCCGGTCAGGGAGACCTTACCGTCGAGCAAATCCGCCTTTACGGCGATGTCCCGGTCCCTGACCGTGGCGTGTATCGTTCCGCTGCCAACCGGTTTTCCCCTTAGCCGGCCTTCGACCATCCTGCCGTCCAGCACAATAGAGGGGTCATCGAAAGTCCCGCGTCCCTCGCTCTTGAGGCTGAAGACTGCATCGCCTTTGATCTGCCTCTGCAAAAGGTCGCTTAAGTAGAGCCGGTCGGAAGAGACGGTATATGAAAATATTACGTAGCCGGAGATCGATGCGTCGCCTGCAATCGACGACTTGCCGCGGAGGGCGCGCATTTTCGCGAAGTGCAGCTTCCCGCCCCGGTAATCCCAGTCGAACGAAGCGGAATCGAACGGCACGTGATAGACCGATGCGCGCTCGACCGATCCTCTTCCGGAGAGGTCGGGATTTTCGGCGGTCCCGCTGATCCTGATATCGGAATGCAACCGCCCGTAGCCTATGAACTTCGGATAGAATATCCTTGCGAAGCGGTCGAGGTCCGCATTTTTTATAGTGGCGCTGAGCTTAAACTCAGGTCTTGCCAGGTCAAAGAGTTCCTTGGCGCCCCTGAATGCAACGCTGCCGCTGAGTGTTGCCGATTGCCCCTTCCCCCTGACGGTCATGTCCGTGATATCCAGTTTGTCCTTCCGGTAAACGATATTTGTCTCAATGACATCAGCCGCATATTGTTCGTAGACCGGATTCAGTATCTCGATCTCCCCACCAAGGACAGGGTCGCCGAAGGTGCCGGTTATCCTCCCCCTGAAGGCAGCGGCGCCTTTCAGTTTTATATAGTACGGAGAGGTCAGGTCCGTAACGTCCGGCGTGCGCATGCGCCCGGCGAAATCGAGAGATTTCTTTTCGATATCCGCAGTGCCATCGGCAGTGATTTCGGAAATCCCCGTCCGGAGTCTTAAGTCTGCGAGCGTAAGGAGCGGGCCTTCCATCCTGTAACGGCCGGAAATATTTCTGATCCTTCCCAGGACGTCTTTGCCGGACTCTACACTCCTGTATTCGAAGCGGCCTGCGGGGTTGAATGTCGCCCCGGAGGTTGACATGTCACCGCTCACCTTACCGGGCGGCACTCCCGGGTCCCATCCGATGAGTTTGAAAATCGGGCGGCTATCCACATCCGCAAACGCGACGTCAACGGTGTAGGAATTGACGACCGGCAAATTGATCGACGCCGACATCTTTGCACTTCCGTTATAGAGTGTCCCCGCGCCTTCAGTGAATCGCATGACCCCGTCCCCGTAAGAGACTTTGCACTTGAGCCGTTTCACGTCCACGTCGAAGAGGTTACCGTCAGTCATAATGATGGTTCCATCACCCTTGATACTGTTCAGGGGCCCCTTCAGCGATGCCTTTATATCCACGAGCCCTTCTACTTTTTCTTTCACCTTAAGCAGTTCCATAACGGTCTGGATGAAAAACTTTCCGTCAACCTTCATGTCTGCCGAAACCACATGATTGACATATTGGAGAACGCCCTTTGCCGTAACCTCCCCCTCGCCGGGCCGCCTAAGGCCGAAGATCTTCTTCACCGTGTTTATGAGGAGATGGATATCCGTCCTAAGATCAGCCTTGCCTCCCGAATAGCCCCCTTCCCCGGTTAACGTGGAGCCGAGAGCACCCATCGTCAGCTTCTTGACAATCACCGTTTCGTCCTTCACCGCCAGGATCATGTCAGCCTCTGCGGACAGATCCGGCCAGCCCTTCTTGCTGACCGAGACCCTCTTCGCAGAGGCGCGTATACGCTGAGTCTCTCCGATAAGGATCTCTCCCTGCAGGCCTTCTACGCCTGATGTCATCCCTTCCTCTGCATCCTGGTAAAGGCCCCGGCCTTCCTGCACCTCGACCGCCCGAATCTTAACCTTGAAGGCGGTATCCCTCTCTTTGGCAAGGTAGGCCTTCACGTGTTCGATTATTTGAGATGCCTGGATGCGGTCCGTCGTCACTTCCGGCCGCTTCAGCACCAGCCGCCGTATCTTTATCTGTCCGGCAGGGACCCCCGAAAGTTCCACGTATGCCTTCACCCTGGGAGCGACGAGTATTCGGGTCCCCTTATCGTCAAAGACCTTCAGCCCATTCGCCTCGACAAAAAGAGGGAAGAGATTGACGTATATTTTCTGCGCGATGACCCTCTCGCCGGTCATGAGTTCAAGTTCGGGCAGTATGGCCTTCTTGAGCGCGTTAGACAAGTATGGACCGCGCAGCACTAATGCGACTATGCCTAGAAGGACCGCCAGCGGGATAAAATATGCGAACTTCCTCACACTTTTCCCTTTAAGGTCGTCCATAGCTCAGACAGTATTTCCCGTGCCTTCTCATAATCAATTTTAGCTTTTTCCGCCTGCACATGAAAAATGTCCTGTGCAAGACCTGATTCGGTGTTGATCCTCGCAGAAATAATGTCCACACCGAGCCCGTAAAGCACGTTCGCGATATCGTAGAGCAGGCCGAGACGGTCGGGTGAAAAAATCTCGATGAGACTAAACTCCTCGGACGCCTCGTTATCGAGCTCGATAAATATGTCGAACGGGCTTTCTGCCTTCAGACGGCGGCCCTCCACAGAAAAGGGGACGCCGGAGACGATCACGCCCAGCAGTCCTCTGCCCAAGTCTTCTTCAAGCCCTTCCCACCAGATGTCCTTCCAGTTCGAAATTGAAATTTTATCAATTACGATGCCATTCCTGCCAGTAAAAATTCTGCCGTTGACGATATTCAGCCCTTTCGAGGAAAGAAAGCCGACGATCTTCGAGAAAAGGCCGGTACGGTCCTCCGCGCTGATCGACAATTCCGCTACGTCGTGAGGCCCGATGTCGATCCGCATCGAAAATCCGTTCCCTTTCATCTCCCGCACCAGACGATAGTCTTCGATCACTTTAGCCCTCGTTGCGGCGAGAAGATATCTCTCCGGCATTGCTCCGATAAATTCCATGAGGCCGGACAGTTCTTCGGCCGGACAAAGGTCCCGCAGTCCGTTAAGGTATTCCTCCCTGCCTTCCCGGACCCCGGACAGATACGCCAGGGTATGTGCGTACAACTCCTTGAGGAGATACGCCTTCCAGGCGTTCCAGAAACCGGGGTT
>JAKAIZ010000075.1 GCA_021814065.1 Nitrospirota bacterium
AGGCAATCTGCTCTTCCGTAAACTTCGTCTTCTTCATGGCAAAATTCTCCTCCTTAAGAGTAGTTATTTTGCCAAAAATCCCCAATTTTAAACTGCCCAGTTTATTGGGAGAAGGTCAGGTCAGAATTCCGATGTTGTCAGGGTAACTGCATACTGTAATTGACAACGAGATTGAGGATGCTCTCACGCCTCATGCCCTGCGGTAAAGTTGCGGGATAAGCCAGTTGATAAGATATCTGTAATGCGAAGGGAAAAATGGGTGCGTAGAGCGCTTATCGAAGGCGTTTCGAACTCGTTTCGGAGTGGCTGAAATATCCTTTAGAATCAATATCCCCCGTGAAGATTTTGGTTCGCCCGCCCCGGGGGGTCCGCCTATGGCGGAAATCTCACCCTCTCCGCCATAATTTGTTGATACATTGAATTGAAGGCGACGGTCTTGCTCGCCCCGGCGTCTCCTCGGCGACCCGCGAAGTGCGGGAGTCCGCCTGGAGTCCCCGTCTATCAAGAAAGACTGTCATACCCGCGAAGGCGGGCATCCAAACTCCCTGAAAAAATGGATTCCCGTTTCCACGGGAATGACGCACAAGGACCTAAATGCACTTTTTCAGAAACCTGCTAAAATAGCACAGCCCACCTTCGGTATTCCTTAAAGATTCCGTTGGCTTTTTTGTACGGCCTGCAGTGAAAAAGAACAGCGCGGTCGTTTATGATAGAGAGGAAGGTCATTCGAGGAACGGGCGCAAGGGATCAAGGGATTTAGATATTTATCATCGATACCGGGTATTCCGCTGTTCTGCTTCTGACGAAGAAGGGCTTTTTCCCCTGGTGAAAGGTCAAGAATTGTCAATTACACGGCTATGAGCATCAGTTTATCAAGGGCTTAGGCGTTTTTTTGTGTGGCATTTACGGTATAAGAATTGCAGAGTTTTGAATCGATGGCAGGATGGATTAATCATCTGTTGAGAAAGCTGTTGCCGACTGTCTTTTTCCACTTTGTCGTTATTGGTCTCATTTTTTTCTCCTTGCCGCCTGCCTTAAGTCAGGAGGGGCCTGTCTCTATGCCTGGCACTCCTGTCCCCCTTATCCTTGACCCGACGATATCCACATTCCGCGTTGAGCCCCGGACACATCCCTTAGTCATACGGCCCATGGCTGCCGCCATTAGGGTCAATTACGTGCCGAACGGATCAACCGGCTATTGGGGCGATCTCTGCGAGACCTGGCCTACAGATGCTCAAACTGCTTTTAGCTATGCGGCGAGTCTCTGGGCGGCTTATCTTAATGCCGCTGCCCCCATCGACATTGAGGCCTGCTGGACGGATATGGGGTTCACCTCGATCCTCGGACACGGTGGCGGGGTATATAGTTGGCGGAATTTTACTAACGCTCCTGTTGCCAATACATGGTATACCAGTGCCCTTGTGAACGCCTTGAGCGGTGTGGAGCAAAATGATACGTATTTTGGTATTCCAAATTATCCGGAGATCGCGGTAGCCTTTAACAAAAACTTTTCATGGTACTTCGGCACTAATGGAACCCCTGGCATGAATGTGGATTTTGCCAGCGTTGTTCTTCATGAGATATGCCACGGACTGGGCTTTTTGGGGTCCATGGATGTCTCAGGAGGCCAGGGCAGTTGGAGCGGGGGAAGCGGGATGCCATATGCCTATGATCGTTTTGCAGTGAACGGGATAGGTCAAAGTCTCATAAACACCGCCATCTTCCCGAATCCTTCCGCCGCCTTGGGAACGGCGCTCACCACTAATAATGTGTACTTCAGCGGAACGAATGCGCGTGCGGCAAACGGCAATGCGAATGCCAAGCTCTACGCCCCCACGTCGTGGAATCCCGGGTCGAGTTATGCCCACCTCGATGAGGTTTTCAACGGTACGCCCAACGCCCTGATGACGTATTCATTAAGCAGCGGCGAGGCAGACCATGACCCCGGTCCTGTAACCCTAGGCATCCTCAAAGATATCGGGTGGTCCCTGTCCGGGGTCTGCACATACTCTATCGATCCTCAGAGCAATTCATTTAATCTGAGCGGCGGGATCGGATCGCTGAACGTCGTGGCAGGCGCTGGATGCGCATGGACCGTAGCGAGCAATGACGGTTGGATAACCGTGACAGGCGGGTCCTCCGGCAGCGGCAATGGAACGGTTAACTATTCCGTTGCTGGCTATACAGGCACCGGCAGCAGGACAGGCACGATGACGATCGGAGGGCAGACCTTTACGGTGAATCAGGCAGGGTGTACCTATACTCTCAACCCCGCTAGCAGCCCCATCTTCACAGCTGCGGGCGCAGCCGCTCAGACCTTCTCAGTGGCGACTGACAGCAACTGTCCCTGGACTCCGGCCGGGAATCCCTCATGGGTCATAGTAAACTCAGGCACAGGTCCGGGCAGCAGAACGGTAAATTACACGGTCGCCCCGAACCCCGGCGTTGCCTTGAGGAGCGCCAACATAAATATCGGCGACAAGTCCTTTGTGGTCACCCAGACAGGAGTACTGCCTACCGCAATTTTCACCAGTGATGTCACCTCCGGGAATGTGCCCTTCCAGGTGGCGTTTACGGATTCATCGAGCAATGCGACGAGCTGGCTCTGGGAATTCGGCGACGGAGAGACGAGCGCGCTCGAAAACCCGACACATACATATCAGACAACAACCGGGAGTCCTTTTACTGTCAGGCTCACCGCGACGAATATCAACGGCTCGGACATGATGACGCAGACCGTCAGCGCGTCCTCATGTGCTAATGGGCCAGTGCGGTACAGCGGCACATCCTATCCCGTCGACGGCAAAATAGGTACGGCATACTCAGTCGCCGCTATGGTTGACGAGCTCGATATCCAGGCGATCGATTTTATCATCGGCTCCCTCACCTTCGCAGAGAACAAGGATATAACGCTCAGGGGAGGCTATGACTGTTCATACTCGCCCACCCGCATACCCGATACCGTCATCGAAGGCTCGCTCACCATTAGCGGCGGTACTGTCACGCTCGATCAGATCGTTGTCAAGTAGATAGGATGAACCCGCTCTCCCTTCCCGCCGTGGTATCATAAAGCGTGGAAACGATACTGCTGCATCCACAGAGGAAAGATTACTCAACGTTTTACCGCTGGGCGTCCGCCCTGGCGCTGATCACGATTTTCTATAACCTGATCGAAGGGGTTGTCTCGGTCTTCTTCGGACTCGAAGACGGCACCGTCGCCCTCTTCGGCTTCGGCGTCGATTCATTCGTCGAGGTGATATCAGGCGTCGGCATATGGCATATGGTCCGGCGCATGCGGCAGAATAGCGGCAGTCTCCCGGACAGATTCGAGGCGACCGCGCTCAGGGTCACCGGCAGCGCCTTCTACCTGCTGTCGGCCGGACTTGTTGTTACTACGGCCGTGAACGTGTATCGGGGCCAGAAACCGGAGACGACGTTCTGGGGCATCGTGGTATCGGTTATCTCGATTGTCTCGATGCTCTTCCTCATGAAGTATAAGGTGAAGATCGGTAAGCGGTTCAATTCGCAGGCGCTCCTGGCCGACGCAGCCTGCACCAAGACCTGCATCTACCTTTCGGTGGTGCTTCTTGCGGCCAGCCTGGGCTTTGAGTTCACCGGGATCGGTATGCTCGACTCCCTCGGCGCGGCGGGGATCGCTTTCCTCTCTTTCAGGGAAGGCCGGGAGGCGTTCGGAAAGGCCCGCGGCGAGGCATGCAGCTGCCAGGGCAAATGCCAGACGTCATAATCGTTACGGAATACGCCATCAACTCACAATAAGAGTATTTGAAATTACGTCACAGACGATATTAGCGCAATAGACCACTCATGATAATTAGTTCATAATAAACGACGCCAAGATAAATTAGTATTGCCAATGACAAGGAGACTCTTGCAGCAGCAAAATGATTAAAGACGCAGAATATGAAGGCCGCTACTGAAGTGAACAAGAATTTTTCCAGGAAGAAAGTGATGCTGCCGTGTTCCAAATAAACAGCCATAATCGGGTTTAGTTCTACTGCATTGTATGTTTTTACCAGCGTGAGGGTCAAATAAGCATCGGATATACTGAGAATTAAAAGAAGTAAAAGTGTTATGAACAGCCGCAGATCATAGTTGTCCAAAAAAATATGTTTTTCCCTGTCTGCTTCTCTCCTGATAGTCCTTCTTCGGCCACCGAAAATTGTCTGCCTGGACAGGAATTGCGTCGACCGCTTTCTTCTGTCATCAATGATCCTTTGATGGTCCATGTGGACTCTATCGTTCGCGGCCATAAGCAACGCTTCCTTCCTTAATTTCATTATAGTGCAGATATATATTCGGTCAATCCACCGAAGCAGGGTATCTCATGGTAGTAAAACGGGCGATTTCCCGATATACT
The DNA here is from genome assembly GCA_021814065.1 of Nitrospirota bacterium. Taxonomy (GTDB): domain Bacteria; phylum Nitrospirota; class Thermodesulfovibrionia; order Thermodesulfovibrionales; family UBA6898; genus Sulfobium. Next base: position 4,379 of record JAKAIZ010000075.1, read on the forward strand.
TTCTTTAAAGGCTGAGTGATCGCCGTTGGCGACATATTTCGTAAGCATGAAAGGGAAAAGACATGGCAAAGGCCAAGACAACCGCGAAGACCGGCACCAAGAGGGCGGCAGTCAAGACTGCTGCAAAGAAGACAACAGCAAAGAAGACTGCTGCAAGGAAACCTGCTGCAAGGAAACCTGCAAAAAAGGCTGCGGGGATGAAGGAGGGGAGCAGATACGTCTGCGGAGTCTGCGGACTCGCTGTCACTGTAGACACTGCATGTGGTTGCGCGGAGACCGCCCATCTCATCTGTTGCGAAAAGCCGATGAAGATGAAGAGGTAGTTGAGTATCGAGAGAATCGTTTATGCAATGCTCAGTCACTTGAATGAAAGATGGGGGAAGGAGCACTTAAGAGAATATACACAAAAAGCTTGACACTACCTCAGGATACAACTGACTTGATTTTTGAGCGGGCAATGAGTAAAAATCATGTGAATTCAGTTGGAGGTAGTGTATAGTCTAATTTGCAATAATTTTTCAGTTGAATTTCAGTGTGCGACCTTATTTTCTGACACCTCCGTGACGGGAAGCCTACCACATTGGCATTATTGTAAAGGGCTGTTCCTAAATTTATTTGCCCCTGAACACTGATCTCCACTGATGATGAATTGGATGCCGATGTACGGCAAATGATAGGGGTCATGTGAAAAGCATATTCAAAAATAAAAAAAAGATCATCATCTTCACAATATTTTTCCTCCTTGCGGGGTATTTCCTCTATATGGAGGAACAGGGAAATTTCCATCAAGTTACGCCCGGGGAGGCCTACCGGTCCGCCCAGCTTGACAGGGACGAGTTTAAATATTACATAAAGAAATACCACATCAAAAGCGTTGTGAATTTGCGGGGGAAGAACGCGGACTCTCCATGGTATAAAGAGGAAACTGAGGCCTGCGCCGAACAAAATGTTCGGCATTTCGACATCCCGCTATCTGCTACCGATGAACCGAAGGAAGAAGACATCAGAAGACTCATAGAAATATTCATTTCCGCGCCCCGCCCTCTTTTGATGCACTGCCAGGCCGGCGCCGACCGGTCGGGGTTGGCGGCTGCGATATGGAAAGTAGTCGTCGATCACGAACCAAAGTCGGAGGCCCGGAAACAGCTATCTTTACTGTATGGCCACATCCCGATAGGCAAAACAACAATACTTGATCGTTTCTTCGATAACTGGGCCCCGGTTGACGGGGTTAAAGATCAGCCTCAATACAACGAAAAGGCCGCGCAAGGAAACTAAACGGCGTACTTCGAATCGCGCTTTCGACGATCGTGGTTGCCGGGCCCTCGGCAGAAAGATGGGGGTGGCCGGCGATGGAAAAGACCTTCGTTCTTTCAGCCCTTTTCGAATATCGCTCCGGCCGATGAATAAGGCGCAGTATTACCGTAGTGCTATATACTCGATCAGGGCCGAGCAGAAGATGGCGAGGCTCGCCGGGATGATCTTCCTGTAGACGCCCCAGAGATCCGCCTTGAAATACTCCCTAGTCAGCACAAGGCAGAGGTGAACTGGGGACAGCAGTACGCCGATGAAGCCACAGGCGAAGGCGAAAGAGATGTGGCCGATCGACGCTCCGCCGACGATGCTGATCAGCAGGGGAAAGGTGCTTCCGACAAACCCGACGGTATGGCCCGTCAGGAGCCCTGTGATCAGAGGAAGAAGGCAGAGGATGGGGAGCGCCGGGACGCCGTGCGAGACGAAAAAAACGCTCAGGTTTTTAACTGCGCCCGAGGATTCCATCACCTCTTTGAAAAGCATGATGCCGAAGATCAGGATTATGACTTCAAGGGCAAAGCCGTAGCGTGTGATACGGAGCACCTCCGCAGGGCGATATCGGTAGATGAGGAGAAGCGGTATGATCACCGCCAGAAGCGCGTAGTGTAGCTCTATCCGGCCGGCGACGACGAGGAGAAGCACCGCGGCAACCGGCAGAAAGCTGAGTCCTTCGAGCTTTTTCCTGTTCTTTGTCTCTCCGGGAGCGTCCGCCGCCGGCGCATCAGCCGTCTCGATGCGGCGCATGCTGAAGATAAACCCGGTCAAAAGAAGCACGACGGCGTATGTCATATTGTGCGCGATCAGCCGGTAAAGCGGGATGCCTGATATCGCTGCCGCCAGCAGGATGCCCGGGTAGAGCGGCAGGATATATTCCCAGGGGTGACGGTACCAGTAATTGATGAAGGCCTTTTCTTCCCGGCTCATCGCCAATCCTGCAGTCGCTTCCTTCACCATCGGTGCCGAGAAATAAGCGCCGCCGAGGGAAGGGAGCATCCCGATCAGCAGCGGCATTGAGATGATCACCACCCTTCTGCTGGAGAAAAATTTCTTTACAGAGGACATCATCGATTTGAGGACATTCTGCTCCCTCAGGATGATTTCAAAGATCCGTATCAGCGACAGTGCAAGGAGCAGCTTGACCGTGATCCCGTTTATCGCCGCTCTTTTTGCCGTCCCAAAGATGCTGGCCGGTCCCATCCGGTACAGAAGCGCGATGAGGGCGGATGCGATGAGCATGACATAACCTATATTCAGCTTTTTCCTGAGAAGCAGCAGGGTGATCACAAAGACAGAGGAGATTTTCAGGACGTCGGCCATCGGCGTGTCTACAACTTACTGGTGATCTTTCTGATCTCCTGGAGCTTCTCCATGGCGCGGCCTGAATCAATCGTCTCTTTGGCCATCTCGAAGGCCTCGCTAAAGGCGGAAACCTTTCCCGATACAGCCAGGGCGGCGGCAGAGTTCATAAGCACGATATCGCGTCTGTGCCCCTTTTCGCCTTTCAGGATCTCCAGCGTGATGCGGGCGTTTTCATCCTTGTCCCCGCCGGCCAGATCGGTGACGCTGCCACGCGCGAGACCGAAATCCTCGGGGGCGAAGTACATAGTCTCGACCGCGCCGTTCGCAAACCTCGACGCCTTCGTACCGTCCGTGATCGTGATTTCGTCGAGACCGTCTTCCCCGTGCACTACAAGTGCGTCTTCCGCACCGAGGTTCCCGAGCACCCGGGCGAGAGGCCCTGTCAGCCTGTCGGCAAAGACGCCGAGAATTTGTCTTTTTGCGTTCGCGGGATTCGTAAGAGGACCGAGTATGTTGAAGATCGTGCGTATGCCCATCTCGCGCCGCGGCCCGATCGCGTATTTCATCGCCGGATGAAAGAGCGGCGCGAAGAGAAATCCGAAGCCGGTCTCAAAGAGGCATCGTTCGACCTTCTCCGGCGGCAGGTCTATCCTGATTCCGAGCGCCTCTAGCACATCCGCGCTGCCTGACTTGCTCGATACCGCCCTGTTTCCGTGCTTGGCGACCGGCACCCCTGCGGCGGCCACCACAAAGGCGGTAACGGTCGAGATGTTAAACGTATGGGCCATGTCGCCGCCCGTACCGCAGGTGTCTAGGACCCCCTCGGGCGCTGTTATACGTGCGGCCTTCTCCCGCATGATCCTTGCGGCGCCGGTTATTTCGTCGACTGTCTCACCCTTCAATCTGAGGACTGTGAGGAAGGCCCCGATCTGCGCGTCTGTCGCCCTGCCCTCCATGATCTCATTCATGCATTCGGCCATCTCAGCTTCGGACAGGTCTATACCGCCGACGAGCAGTCCTATCGCTTCCTTGATCATATCAGTTCCCCCCGCCTGCTGAATTGGCCTTTCCCGCCTTTGTCTTGAGGTACTCCTTTATGAACCGATCGATATCCCCGTCCAGGACGGAATCGACATCGCCCACCTCCACAGCCGTGCGATGGTCCTTCACGAGCCGGTATGGCTGAAGGACGTACGACCTGATCTGGCTCCCCCACGCGATACCCTTCTTGTCGCCCACCAGGTCTTCCATCTTCTTTTCCTTGGCCTTCACCTGGAGGTCGTACAGACGGGCCTTCAAGATCTTCATCGCGACAGCCTTGTTCTTGTGCTGAGAACGTTCGTTCTGGCAGGCCACGATGACGCCGGTGGGTATGTGCGTTAAACGCACCGCGGAAGAGGTCTTGTTTACGTGCTGCCCTCCCGCCCCGGAGGCACGGTAAGTGTCCATCTTGATGTCTTCCTCCCGGATCTCGATATCGATGTCGCCCTCGACCTCCGGATATACGATGACCGCGGCAAAGGAGGTATGCCGCCGCTTGTTTGCGTCGAAGGGGGAGATCCTCACCAGCCTGTGGACGCCCGCCTCACAGCTCAGATAACCGTATGCGTAGTCGCCGCTGAAGGTGATCGTCGCGCCCTTTATGCCTGCTTCATCGCCGGGCTGCAGATCGACGATCTTCGCCTCATACCCGCTTCGCTCGGCCCATCTCAGATACATCCGCATGAGTATCTGGGCCCAGTCCTGGCTCTCCGTGCCCCCTGCTCCCGGATGGATCGTGAGGATAGCGTTGCTCTTGTCGAGTTCACCGGAGAGGAGATTCTGCAGTTCGATTTTTTCGATCTCCTCGCGGACCGACTCAAGCTCTTTCCTGAGCTCCTTGAAAAAGACGTCGCCGCCTTCCTCTTCAAGGATCCCTATCGACTCTTCGACATAGGCCAGCCTGTTTTCGATCGCCTCGAAAGGCGCCACCGTGCCTTCGAGACGGGCCTTTTCCTTGAAGAGTTCTTTTGACTTTTCGGGGACGACCAGACTTCCTCCCTGGAGAGGTCCCCGGTGATCTTCTCTATCGCCTCTTTTTTCTTTGCGACATCAAAGATAACCTCGGAGCGCATCGGTCTTGGCCCTCAGAGATACAAGCTCTTCTTTCAGTTCCGTCTGGACTATCATAGTTACCTCCAAATTTTGATGTTAAGAGAAAGTACGATCGACAACACTATGCAGAGATACGAAAAAAGGTCTCCGTATTTCGTATAAAAGGACAATGTCCCGTCCGTCTTTACGGTACCCGGCAGAACGAGCCTCTTGAAGAGAGGCGTCTCCGACAGGATCTTTCCGTTGCTGTCTATGAATCCCGAAATGCCGGTATTCGCGCACCTGACGACCGGCTTTCTGTTTTCGATGGCACGGAATACCGCCATACTGAAATGCTGATACGGCGCTGAGGTCCTGCCGAACCACGCGTCATTGGTGATATTCACGATAAAATCACCGCCCGTCGTATAAAACTTCCTCACCAGTCCGGGGAAGATGATCTCGTAGCAGATCAGCGTGGCGAAGCTGCCGAATTCGGTATCGGCCCTGACGTATTGTCTGCCCGGCACGTAGTCCCCGATTCCCGTGACCAGCTTGTCAACAAAAAAAAGAACGCTTCTGAGAGGAACGTATTCGCCAAAGGGTACCAAGTGTATTTTATCATATTCATAGATGTTTTTCCCTTCCCTGTCGAGGAGGACGGCGCTGTTCGATAGCAGAGTCTTGCTGCGGGACTGCTCCTTGACGAGAATGGTCCCGAAGAGCAGGTCGGAGCCGAGTCCCTGCTCGAACCGGATGAGCCTCTCCGTGTTCGCCTTGTCAAAATCGAATATGAACGGAAGCGCAGTCTCGGGCCAGACGATCATCTGAACTGATGGTCCGGCGGCCTTCCGGGAGAGGCTGAAATAGGTTTCGAGCACCTCGTTCTGATAGGTCGGCTCCCACTTTTTGTCCTGTTCGATGTCGCCCTGGGCAAGACTAATGTTGATGAGCTTTCCGTTCCTTTCCTGGTTGAGCCGCCAGTGGCCGTATCCCAAAGATGCGATGATTACCACAACCAGGACCGACAGCCCGACGACCGTATAAGAGATGGGGAAAAGCGGCATCTCGGTGGTGCGTTTCCTGAGGAGGAAAAGATCGGCAAGCGCTCCGTTGACCGCCAGGACGAGGAAAGATATCCCGTAGATGCCGGTGATGTCCGCGACCTGGATCATATGAAGGAAGCGGTACTGGCTGTAGCCGATGCTCGACCAGGGGAAGCCGGTCAGGGCATAAGAACGGACGAACTCGAGGACGACCCATAGTACAGGCGCAATCAAAAGCGCGGGCAGTTCCGTTTTCCTGATCATTTTTATGAAAAGAAACGAGAAGATCGCGGGATAGAGACTCAGGTAAAGGCAGAGTACGACCACGAGGGAGAGGCTCGCCGGGAAAGAGAATCCGCCGTAATGGTTTATCGAATAATATATCCAGTAAAGCGTGCCTACGAAATAGACAAGCCCGAAGACATATCCGGCGACGAAGGCCTTTTTCGGATCTTTTCCCCAGAGCGACAGAAGGAGCGGGACAAAGGCGACCCATGCGAGCGGATAGTAGTCGAAGAGCGGAAAAGACAATACGACCAGTATCCCCGAAACAACGGCGGGGAAATAATCGCCTGCCTTTCTTGCCAGAGAGTCTTTCATCAGTTGACAATCAAAAAAATGAAAGGGTATCATGTATATCCGTGGGCAGTTAGCTCAGTCGGTAGAGCAGAGGCCTGAAAAGCCTCGTGTCCGCAGTTCGATTCTGCGACTGCCCACCATGATTTACCCTCAATGATTTTATGTGTCTTGTCCGGCAGGAGTCAAGGGATAATCGCAACCCTGCCGGACTTTCCCAATTCCCCTTCGACCTTGCAGGAGATATCGAGGAACTGTCTTATCACCCGGAGGTTCGTCATGAGATGGCCGGATATCCTTGAAGTGGTGAATTTCGAGGCCCCTCCTGCCAGACAGAGATAGATTACCAATTGGTCGGCCAGGTGGGAGTCGATGCAGGCCCCTGTGTCGAGATGCCGGAGAAGTTCCCGTGCAGCCTCTTCTCCGACCGCCTCTGCCCTCTTGCCCCGCTCCCCGAGGGACGAAAAGCCGGAGATGCACCGGGATTCGGCCTTGAGAAAGACAAAGGTCCCCGGGCTGTATGAGTCGACCATAACGGTCTTTATCGCGATCTCAGGCCTTGCCGGTATACCGGCAAGGACCGCCTCGGCGGCATTTCTCTGTCGTTCCGCAATACTTGCAGGAAGGTTGCCGACCGCCGAGATCCCGGTCACCGACACGATATCGCCGCGCTCTTCGAGGGATATCGCTTTTACTTTCCTGCACGGCTGCAGCGTGACGGAGATCTTCCCGCCTCCCCTGGGATAAAAGCCGTGGCGTTCGATCGACGAACTGACTATGATACCGAGTCTGCCGAGCATCGGGAGAAATATCTCGCTTATGAAGTGATAGGGAGGACTGAAAGGGACATGTGTGCCGCCGACGAGGGCGATGCGGGAAGGACCCCTGGCGAATATGAGGGGGGGCAGGACTGCCTGGAGGAGCAGAGACGTTGATCCCGCTGTGCCTATGTCGAAAAAATAATCACCGGATACCGGTTCCCCCGGGTCGAATGTCATTTCCGTGGAGCCTATGTCGGTCCCACTCACTTTGGCGTTCGAGATGAGGGTGAGCAGGCTCACGCAGGCAAGATGCTGCGGCATGAGGCCGGGCTTTTTACGTGCCCTCCTTATATTCACAATCCGGCAAGGCCTTCTCAGCAGGCAGGAAAGGCTCAGTGCGGTCCTGAGGATCTGCCCCCCTCCTTCGCCGTAACTCCCGTTGATCTCGAGCATACTCCAATTATAGTCTCAATCTCCACGCGGCGCTCCCGAGACAAGGTCGATGTCAAACCGCCACATAGCCAAAGAAAACGCTGATTTCGCGGCAGTGAAAAATATTATCGTCTGGTCTCTCCCACGAGATGATTTTACCCTATCGGTGCATACGGCGCGCAGTTTTTTGTTGCAACTGCGGCATTCACTCCTTCAAATAAACGGCTTTTCTATTGCTTCCCGCAGGCCGGGCAGTCAGGGTCCTTGAATCCCTTGAAGGTCCTGAAGCTCATGTCCTGCCCGGACCAGACAAGGAGCTTCCCTTTCAGGAAAAGTTTCCCGATTCCCGAGAGATACTTCATAGCCTCCATCGCCTGGAGAGTCCCGATCACACCCGCGGTTGCGCCGAGTACAGGGAAAACCTCCTTTGGCGGTGACTCGGGGAAATAGCACCTGAGACAGGGCGTTTTTCATAGATGACGGCTCTTATTTTACTATTTGCCTGCAAAAAGTTCCCCCATTATTAAAAAAGAGCTCGACCACTTCTTAAAATCATTTTTTACTTTTACCTCAAACAGTTGCGTCTCGTGAGCATGAAATCCTGGGGGAACTCCTGACATCTGATTGACAGGCGCCAATTCTTCTAGTAGCCTGTGGGTAAAAGGTCTATCCTCATCGTATTATCCCCGGAACCGGCAAACCGAACCGGCATCGTTTCGGAAAAGGAGGCAACAGTGATTACTCTCGAAATCAACGACAAACAGCATTCGGTGGATGTCCCTGCCGATGTCCCGCTTCTCTGGGTCATCAGGGAGCATCTGAGGCTTACCGGCACGAAGTTCGGCTGCGGCAAGGGCCTCTGCGGCTCATGCACGGTGCATGTCGACGGAAAGGCTGAGCGCTCCTGTCAGATACCGGCAGCTGAGGCCCAGGGCAAGAAGATCACGACGATCGAGGCGGTAGGCTCTACGCGGTCCGGTGCAGCGGTCCAGAAGGCATGGGTCGCCGAAGACGTGCCCCAGTGCGGTTACTGCCAGTCGGGCCAGATTATGCAGGCGGCGGCGCTCCTTGCCGCTAACCCGAAACCTACCGACGCGCAGATCGACGACAACCTTTCGGGCAATCTCTGCAGGTGCGGGACATACCAGCGCATACGCAAGGCGGTCCACAGGGCATCAGGGGAGATGAAGAAAGGAGGCAAGCCATGAGCGGGATATTCAACGTGAGCAGGCGTGAGTTCCTGAAGACGGGAGCGCTTGTCGGAGGCGGGCTGATACTGGGTGCCCACATCGACTGGGCCGGGGCTGCGGAAGAGGGGGCCCAAAAATCTTATTCAGTCGAGCCGAACTCATTTGTCCATATCGCTCCTGATAATACGGTAACGATCATCGTGAACCATTCGGAGATGGGCCAGGGCGTCTATACCTCCCTTCCGATGCTCGTCAACGAGGAGCTCGAGGCCGACTGGAAAAAGATTCGCTTCGAGTCAGCTCCTGTCGCCGCGGTATATAACCATACCGCCTTCGGCATGCAGATGACCGGAGGAAGTACGAGCGTATGGAGCGAGTATGACCGGCTGCGGGAGGTCGGAGCTGCGGCCCGGCAGATGCTGATCGCTGCTGCCGCGGCAGCATGGAAGGTCGACAAAAAGACCTGCCGCGCGCAAAAAGGGAAGGTGGTCCATACTAGCGGCAGGTTTTTCACATACGGCCAGCTTGCCGAAAAGGCGGCCGCACTCCCGGTCCCCAAGGACTTGAAACTCAAAAAGGCATCCGCCTTCAAACTTATCGGCAGGCCGACTGCCCGCCTCGACTCGCCGGAAAAGGTGAACGGAGCGGCGAAGTTCGGGCTCGATGTCTTCCTGCCCGGGATGCTTATCGCGGTTGTCGCGCGCCCGCTGGTATTTGGAGGCAAGGTTAAAAGCCTGGACGCGGAGAAGACAAAGGCCATCCGCGGGGTGAAGGACGTTGTACAGGTGCCCTCTGGCGTTGCCGTGCTTGCCACGGATTTCTGGCAGGCGAAGGCCGGCAGGGACGCACTCGGGATAGAATGGGAAGAAGGACCTACTGCAGCGCTTTCCACTCCGGGTATGAAGGAGCAGTACGCGAAGTTATCGAAGACCCCTGGAAAAATCGCGAAGAAGGCCGGCGACGTACAGAAAGGTCTTGTGTCTGCGGCGAAGGCGATTAGTGCTGAGTATCACGTGCCTTATCTCGCCCATGCCACGATGGAGCCGCTCAACTGCACTGTCGACCTGCGTCCCGATTCCTGCGAGATATGGGTCGGGACCCAATTCCAGACGGTCGACCGGAATGCCGCTGCAGAGATTGCGGGGCTCAAGCCCGAGCAGGTGAAGATCCATACAATGTTCCTCGGCGGAGGCTTCGGCAGACGGGCGAACCCGGCATCCGATTTCGTTAGCGAGGCGGTCCATGTTGCGAAGGCGGCGAAGACGCCTGTGAAGGTGATCTGGACGCGTGAAGACGACACCAAAGGAGGCTATTACCGGCCGTTCTGGTATGACGGCATCTCGGCCGGCCTCGATAAAACCGGCAAGCCGGTTGCATGGAGCCATACTATCGTCGGCCAGTCGATTGTCGCGGGTACGTTCTTCGAGAAGGTGCTCGTTAAAAACGGCATCGACAACACATCGGTCGAGGGCGCGGCAGATATCCCCTATGCGATCCCGAACATCCTCGTCGATCTGCATACCACATCTATCGGCGTGCCGGTGCTCTGGTGGCGCTCGGTAGGTCATTCCCATACCGCCTTCGTGGTCGAAAGTTTTCTCGATGAGCTTGCCCATGCCGCGAAAAAAGATCCCTTTGAATTCAGAAAGGGCCTCCTGACAAAGCACCCCCGCCATCTCGGTGTGCTCACCCTTGCAGCAGAGAAGGCCGGATGGAGCAGACCACTTCCAAAGGGAAGGGGACGCGGCATTGCGGTGCATGAGTCATTCGGCACCTATGTTGCCGAGGTCGCAGAGGTCTCTGTGAACACGGAGGGCAAACTGCGCGTCCACCGGGTCGTTTGCGCCGTAGACTGTGGCCAGACCGTCAATCCCGAGACGATCACCGCCCAGATGGAATCGGCGATCGTCTTTGGTCTCTCAGCCGCGCTCCACGGCGCGATCACTATCAAAAACGGAATGGTGGAGCAGGGCAATTTCGACGACTATCCGATCCTCCGGCTGGATGAAATGCCGAAGGTTGAGGTGCATATCGTAAAAAGCAGGAAAAAACCTGGCGGAATCGGGGAGCCGGCTGTGCCGCCGATCGCGCCGGCGGTCGCCAACGCACTGTTCAGTGTTGCCGGTATAAGACTGAGGGAGTTACCGATGAAACCTGAGGCGGTCCTGGCTGTCCTCAAGAGGTCGTAGCTTTCTGAGATTGTTTACCAAAGGAGGTAATTATGATATCTCTCGAAATCAACGGGAAACAACATTCGGTGGATGTGGAGCCTGATGTACCTCTCCTCTGGGTCATCAGGGAACATCTGAAGCTCACCGGCACAAAGTTCGGATGCGGAATCGGCCTGTGCGGCTCGTGCACGGTGCATATAAACGGAAAGGCGGAGCGTTCGTGCCAGATACAGGTGGCAGATGCCAGTGGAAAGAAGATCACCACGATCGAGGGACTCCCGGAGGACCATCCCGTCAAGCTCGCCTGGATAAAGGAACAGGTCCCGCAGTGCGGATATTGCCAGTCCGGCCAGATTATGCAGGCGGCTGCCCTCCTT
>JAKAIZ010000076.1 GCA_021814065.1 Nitrospirota bacterium
AGATACGATCAGGCTTGTGCAGGGAGACATCCCGTCCAAGGTAGAGGTCCGGGTGGACGTGCCCGAGACGAGCTGGATCACGGCCGACAAGCAGAGACTCGAGCAGGCGATCCTCAACCTCATAAAAAACGCCATCGACGCGATGCCGGACGGCGGTGCCATCTCGATCTCTGCGGAGGAAGACAACGAAAACAGGCTCGTGAAGATACGGGTGCGCGACAGCGGCATCGGTATGGACGCTGACACGGTCAAACATATTTTCGACCCTTTCTTTACGACCAAGGAGGACGGCAAGGGTTCCGGCCTCGGTCTCTATGTTGCCAGGGAGATCGTCGAGGAGCACGAAGGGTCCATAAAGGTCGTGAGTGCGGAAGGTCAGGGCACGACCTTCCTCATCAAACTGCCGATGAAGGAGGCGCTCTGTGACGGCGCCGGTGAATGACGACCGCCCGGCGCAGACCGGCACCGCCAAGGAGGGAACAGTGCAATACAAGACAAAGCTTCTGATCGTGGACGACGAGCAGATTGCAATCAGGAACCTTGAACATATCATGTTCCGTGAGGGGTATGCAGTCCAGAGCACGCAGAGCGGACCGAACGCGCTGAAGATGCTCGAGGAGAAAAGGTACGACGTCGTGCTCACTGATCTGAAGATGGAGAAGGTCGACGGGCTGCAGATACTCAGGAAGAGCAGGTCCCTGTACCCCGACAGCGAGGTGATAGTGATTACCGGATATGCTACGGTCCAGTCTGCCATACAGGCGATCAAGAAGGGCGCTTACGACTACATCACGAAACCCTTCAAGCTAGATGAGGTGAGGAAGGTGGTAAGGGAAGCGGCGGAGAAGGTTAAGCTCAAGCAGGAAAACGCCCAACTGCGCGAGCAGATCGAAAATTATCAGGGCCGAGTGAAGATCATCAGCAAGGACGCTGAGATGCAGAGGATCCTCGAGACCGCACGACAGCTCGCGCCGACGGACTGCAACGTCCTGGTCACGGGAGAAAGCGGTACCGGCAAGGAGCTCTTCGCGAGGTATATCCACCTGTACAGCAGGAGGGCCGAGGGTCCTTTTTGTGCCGTCAACTGCGGCGCCTTCAACGAAGAACTCCTGGGGAACGAACTCTTCGGCCATGAGAGGGGCGCCTTTACCGGAGCCTCTGCGATGAAGAAGGGGCTTATCGAGATGGCCTCCGGGGGCACTCTCTTTCTGGACGAGATCACCGAGATGTCCCTCTCGATGCAGGTGAAGCTCCTGAGGGTAATCCAGGAAAAAGAGGTCCTGAGGCTCGGCGCCACCGCCCCCATGAGGGTGGATGTCAGGTTTCTGGCTGCCACGAACAGGGACCTTCAGGAGGTTATCAAAAAGGGCGGTTTCAGGCAGGACCTTTACTTCAGGCTGAACGTAGTGACGCTCCGTATCCCGCCTCTGTCGGAGAGAAAGGACGACATATCGCTCCTGAGCTACTACTTCCTGAAGAAATATGCGACCGTGATGAAGAAGGAGATACGGGAGATTTCACCGGACGTGACGGCGATACTGATGAACTACGACTTCCCCGGAAACGTGCGGGAGCTCGAAAACATCATCGAAAGGGGCGTTGCACTCTCTAACGGTGAGTCTATAGAGATGGCGCACCTTCCAGAAGACCTGAGGGAACTGAGCATACGGACCTTCAGGAAGAAGGAGGGCAAGATCCCTTCACTCGAGGAGCAGGAGATGACTTATATCAACTGGGTCCTTGGCGAGGTCGGCCATAACAAGACGATTGCCGCCCAGATACTAGGCATAGACAGGGTCTCGCTCTGGAGGAAGCTGAAGAAGTTCGGGATCGAAGGGGAGTGAACTACGGGTGCCCTGCCTGATATGGTGAAAATATCAGGTTGAGCCTCCGCTCGATAATCAGCGACGAACCGAGACGCGGCAAAAAGCGACAATGCCGAGCCGCGAACGACATGCGTGGCGCGAATCGCTTGAACAGTCTGTCAGTTTTTCCTAAATTATATTTTCATGTTCATTACTTGCCGGACTTCCTCAAGAGTTTCAGCAGCTATCTTTCGCGCTTCTAAAACTCCATTATTTAATACTTGTTTTATATAATCCGCATTCAATTCAAGTTCAGATCGTCTCTTTCTCAGTGGTCTTAAATATTCATTCAATGACTCTGTAAGAACATTTTTCAATTTTCCGGCTCCACCATCACCTATTTCTTCCGCAATAGTTTCCGGTGCTTTTCCTGTAGATAGAGAAATAAGGAGAAGGAGATTTGATACTTCGGGCCTTTTTTCAGGGTCATATGTTATAACGCGGGCAATATCCGTTTTTGCTTTTTTTATAAATGCCGCAGTTTCATCCTCTGTAGCACTGAGCATAACAGCATTATTTCTGCTTTTGCTCATTTTTTGAGAACCATCTAAACCAAGAATTAAAGGAGATCTGCTCAATAGCGGCTGAGGTTCGGGAAAAACAGACTTCTTTGAAGCGAACCTTTCATTAAATCGACGGGCAATTACTCTGGTTAACTCCAGATGTGGCAGTTGATCTTTCCCAACCGGTACGACATTTCCCTTGCAAAACAGAATATCTGCAGCCTGATGAACTGGATATGTATACATTCCTGCATTTATACGTTTCAAACCCGAGGCCTGGATTTCTTCCTTCACCGTTGGGTTACGATCAAGTTCTGCTTTAGTAACCAGTGTCAAGAAGGGTAAAATTAACTGATTTAATTCCGGGACATGGCTATGTGGAAAAATAAATGTTTTTCCATCGGTCGGATCGATTCCTGCAGATATATAATCAATCGTCAGCTGTTTTACATTTTCAGAAATCGAGTCGAATGTATTTCTATCAGTCAAAACTTGATAATCTGCTATTACAATGAAAGTATATACGCCGAGTTTATGCAACCTTACACGGTTTTGAACAGAACCAAAAAGGTGACCGATATGAAGTCGTCCCGTCGGACGATCACCGGTGAGGACTCTGTACTTTACCGGATTTTCCACTAAATCATCTTCAAGTTTTCTGCTTCTTTCCATAGTAGCTTCAAATGTCCCGTAATCAATTTTGTCCATATTCATTCCTTTGCTGATTTTTACTCTGCTGCTCGACTCCGCGACCGCGGTTCCTTTACTGCTTTCCCGACTGTGGATTTAGGAGTATGGGAAGCGCCACCGGCTTTTTAATGGATGCCTTATTTTTTTGTCTTCTTGTGGGCAAGGGAGCCTTGCCGGTGATCAGCACTTTCGGCCCGTCTGCTATGACCCGAAATTTTCCTTCGTCCTTGCCGGGAGAAATGACCCATTCAAAGAGTTTTTTTGCATCTTCAAGGACCGGCTTCTTCGGGAAATGGTAGTACTTCTTCTGCATCTGCTCGTCATAAAGGCCTATGCAGCCGTGGGACGCGGGATAACCGGGGATGTCGCGCCCGTGGATCCAGAACGCTACCCCGTCGCGATTGATAAAAAATCTGAGCGCATAATCCATCGGATAGAGCTTGTCCGTATCTTCGATATAATAGAGCGAGGAAACGTGGTCGCTGTGTAAAGCAGTGATCCGGAACTCCCCGGCCGGGGTAGGGGTGTCTTTGCCGCCTGTGGCGACCGGCGCCGAGAAGACGAGGTTGCCGTATTCGTATGCCCCGAGAAACTGCTCGGAGAGGTCGACCAGAATAAATTTAGGTTCCTGCCTGGCAGGTTCGTATTCTTTCGGCATAGGAGTAAAGTCCCTGATATCATCGAGGTTCTTCGGTACCTTGATCGGCATGCCGGGGTAGATATGGCGCCTGTCTATTCTGTTGAAGCGCGCGACATCGGTCCATCTTTTTCCGAAAAGACTCTCGAGTGTCTCGCCTTTTTTCATTCGCCGGCATTCGCTATTGATCCTGTCGTCGCTCGGATGATGAATCCTGCAGGGAGACGGAACGGCCTTCGCGCTGGAGATCGCGGGGAACGCGAGTGCCGACATAAGGAAAAGGCAGACCGTCGGCAAGACAAAGGATGCTCTTCTTCGATCAGCAGTCCCCCGGCCCTCCATGATGTTGTCCCGACGATGCATAGAATTAATCTCTCCTGAAATCTGTTTTTTAAAAGGGCTTATATACAGGCGGAATATTCTTTTTATTTTAACAGATTTTCCCGCATTTCTTGCGCCGTGACGTCGTGGCCTTAGGAAAAGAGGGAAACGCGCGGTCAGGCAAACCGCTCGCTGTCGATCACTTTGAAGTGTTTCTCGAAGATTTTTCTGAAATGGTACCCATAGATTGAGAAGGTGATGGCTAGGGGAAAGAGGCGGGGTCTCGTAAAAAGCGACCAGAAGAAAAGCTTCCAGTAATAGCAACGCTCCTTGCCGATTATCCCGAGGCGAACCGTCGATTTGATCCCGGCCTTGACGTAGTTGAAGCGGAAATGATACGACGAAGACTGCGCGGGCCGGTATTCCCTGAGGAAACGCCTTACCCTGGCGTAGTAGTGCTTCGGAGAGTAGATCGTGTCGACGATTTCCCTGTATCCCATGATTAGGGCATTGTAATTCATTTTCGGCATGAAGTTGATCGTGCAGTCCGTGTTGTCGCCGGTCGGGGCATGGAGCAGTCTTCCTTCTCTCTCCATTCGCCGGTAGAGGTGCGTGCCGCTCGGCGCGTTCAGCAGGCCGACCATGGCGGTGACGATGCCGC
The DNA here is from genome assembly GCA_021814065.1 of Nitrospirota bacterium. GTDB lineage: Bacteria > Nitrospirota > Thermodesulfovibrionia > Thermodesulfovibrionales > UBA6898 > Sulfobium. The sequence goes on from JAKAIZ010000076.1 coordinate 4,678, forward strand.
TTTCCTGAATAAAACGGATCACCTGATGGAATATCGACGCAGGGTCCTTGTCGAAGCCGACTATGAAGCCGGCCTGCACCTCCAGCCCTGCCTGCTGGATCTTCTTGACACAAGCGATGAGGTCGCGGTTCTTGTTCTGCACCTTTCCGCCCTCGTTCAGGCTCTCCTCGTTCGGGGACTCTATGCCGACGAAGACGGTGTCGAAGCCGGCCATGACCATAAGGTCCATGAGTTCCCTGTCGTCGGCGAGGTTAATAGAGGCCTCGGTCGAAAGTGTGAACGGCCGGCCCCTCTTTTCCATCCATTCGATGATCGCAGGAAGGACCTCCCTCTTCAGCTTCGCCTTATTGCCGATGAAGTTGTCGTCTACGAAGAAGACCCCGCCCCTCCATCCCTGCGCATAGATATTTTCGAGCTCCGCGATCACCTGTTCTTTGTCCTTGGTCCTCGGCATCCTGCCGTAGAGCACCGTGATATTACAGAACTCGCAGTCGAACGGGCATCCGCGGGAATATTGGATATTCATCGACGCATAGTATTTCGTGCCGACCAGATCCAGAAGCGGCGCAGGGGTGGTCCTGACGTCCGCCCACCCGTCCGCTTCATAAATCCTGCGGGCCTTGCCATGCGCGAGGTCTGCAAGGAAAATAGGAAGGGTCAACTCTGCTTCGTTGAGAACGAGGTGGTCGACGTCCCCGAATTCTTCAGGCGCGGCAGTAAAGAGAGGCCCGCCGGCAACGACCTTGGCGCCGAGCTCCTTGCACCGCCGTATTGCCGCCTTCGCCGATTCCTTCTGTATCGACATGCCGCTGATAAAAACATAGTCCGCCCGGAGGATGTCTCTGTCCCGCAGTTTCTCCACGTTCATGTCGACAAGCTTCTTCTCCCATTCCCTCGGCAGCATTGAAGCAACGGTGAGAAGTCCGAGCGGGGGGAGGGTCGCCTTTTTCGAGATGAATTTCAGAGCGTATTTGAAGCTCCAGAACGTGTCCGGATATTCCGGATAGACAAGAAGTATATGCATTGAATGATTTTTTTTATTACGGATCACACCCGCCCAGGTGCGTTGCCTGCAGATAGTGACCCCACATTTACTCTACAGCTTCTGTTCTCCCGGTGTCAACAACCGCCGGGGCCAAAGCCAAACCCGCGGCATTTTCCCCGTTTCGGTTTTAGGCTTCTGCATTTAGGACTTATGTTCCAGGATCAGGGTTGATACGCCGACTTGTCCCCTATATCGTAGTGTGCCGGCTGAAAAACTTTCCGGAACATGAAAAGGAGGAGCAGTCCCGCAATCAGGGCGAGACCATAGGAGGAATTCTTTTGGCTGAAGAGGCCTGCCGAGTAAAAGAAGATATATGCAGGCATGAGAATGGCGAGGAGGTATCCTTCGGTCAGCTGAAAGCAGAAAGCCTCTTTGGCGGTAATAAACCCCAGACAGAGCGAGATGGGGATCAGGAGAAGTGCGGCGTACGGGCGGCCGCCGAAGAGCACGGCAGCAGGGTTTCCCTTGCCGAGGACGAAGATAATGACAAGGCATGCCGCTGCAACGTAATAGATCTTCTTGAGGATCCTGTGGAATTTTCCGACATAGAGATGGATGAAGAAGACGCTCAGCCCGACACTTAAGTAGAGGGCGAGGAGCAACAGATCGGACGCAAGACCGGAATAGATTATCCGCGTATCGCGGAGATCCGGGTTTCCGAAGACAAGGACTGCAAGGGCCGCCGCTGCGCAGATGATCACAGTCGACAGAAATATTCCCGTCCGGTACAGAACCACTGTGATCTTGTCTTCCCTGGTAAGCGGCAGGTAAAACTCTCTTTCGCCCATACTGAAGTATAGCATACCGGCCGCCGCCTTATGCCGCTTTATTACCCCGATGTTGCGTAAACGCCGTACAAGGACGCCGAAAAAGTCTTGTAATGCGACATGATCTTGTTTGTTTTTCACGTGGCCGCAGTTTTCGCGTCAGTTGGTTTTCAGAAAAAGGCTGGCTGGCCTCTTGATAGGTGTGTAAGGTGTCGCTACAAGCCATTTTTCAGCGCCCTTGTCCAACTTTGCGCGGATTTATTTGCAATTGGAAGGTTTACTTATGTTTCGGGCAGTATGCTATGATGTAGAAAATTACAACGTCAGGAGAAATCATCATGCCGAAGACTACGATCCAGGATTTTATGAAGAAGAAGGCCGAGGGGAAGAAGATCACGATGCTCACCGCCTACGACTATCCCTTTGCCCGGATAGTCGACGAGGCCGGGATTGACGCAATCCTCGTCGGGGACTCGCTCGGCATGGTGGTGCAGGGACTCGAAAATACCCTCCCTGTTTCGATGGACGAGATGATCTATCATACGAAACTCGTGACCCGAGCAGTGAAGAATGCGATGGTGGTCGGCGATATGCCGTTTATGTCCTATCAGGCCGGTGTCACAGACGCGGTGCGGAACGCCGGCAGGTTTCTCAAAGAGGCGGGGGCCGCAGCAATAAAGCTCGAAGGAGGAGCGGAAGTCGCCGAACAGATCAGGGCGATGACGCGTTCCGACATCCCGGTGATGGCACATATCGGGCTTACGCCGCAATCGATACATAGGATGGGCGGCTATAAGGTCCAGGGAAAGACTGAAGAGGCCGCGGACAGGCTGATCGAGGAGGCCCGCATAGTGGAGGACGCTGGTGCCTTTTCCCTTCTTCTTGAGGCGATCCCGATGGGTCTGGCAAAGAGGATCACGGCGGAACTCTCGATCCCCACGATCGGCATAGGAGCGGGCCCGCATTGCGACGGTCAGGTGCTGGTGCTGCATGACGTGATAGGAATGTTCGAAAGGTTCGTGCCTAAGTTCGTGAAGCGCTATGCAAACCTGAAGGAGTCGGCGCTCAATGCCGTCAGGGAGTACCGGGACGAGGTCGAAAAAGGGATTTTCCCCTCCGAAGAAACGAGTTTTAAATAAAAGGCATCCGCAGCGGTCAGTCTTGCTACCCGCCGATCGGTGTCGGGACGGCTTCGACCCTTATCTTCAGCAGGCGGCGGCCTTTCATGCTGACGATAGTGAATTTGCGTGAATCCGTGCTCAGGGTATCTCCGGTCGAGGGAAGCCGCTGGAAACTCGAAAGGAGATATCCGCCGAGCGTGTCGTATTCATTCGATTCGGGGATATCGAAATGGTAATCCTCGTTGAGGTCCCTGATCGCCATTGAGGCGTCGACAAGCATGGCGCCGTCTTTTAGCGTCTGCACGCGGACTTCGGTGTCGTATTCGTCCCGTATCTCGCCGACGATCTCCTCGAGCAGGTCCTCGATCGTGACGAGTCCCGCGACTGCGCCGTACTCGTCCACGACGATCGCCATATGCAGCCTCTTCTTCTGCATCTCCCGCATCAGCGTGCTTATCTTCATGCTCTCGGGAACGAAGAGGGCATAGTGGAGGAGGTTAGATATCGCCACTTCCCTCCTGTAGGCGAGTTCGTTGAACACATCCTTGCTGTAAAGGATGCCCTTGATGTCGGACCGGTCTTTATCGTACACAGGGTAGCGCGAGAAATTCTCCTCCGCGATCCTCGTGATGATCGTTTCAGCCGGCTCCTTCACACTGAAGGCGACCATCTCGGTAGTGGGTACCATGACGCCCTTCACCGAGATATCGGTAAACCTGAAGACGCTGTGGATGAGTTCCTGCTCTGTCCGCTCGAAGATCCCCTTGTCCCTGCCTTCCTCTATCAGGAGCTTGATCTCTTCTTCGCTGATGAACGAGCGCTCGGAATAGGCCTTTGCGCCGAAGGGACTGAGGATCAGGTTGCTGCTCTTGGTGAGTATCGTCACGAAGAAGGAAGAGACCTTCGCGATCAGGGCTATCGGACGGGCCACAATAAGCCCTACCTTTTCCGGGTTCCTGAGCGCAATCGATTTGGGGACAAGCTCTCCGATAACCAGGGTGAAGTACGAAATCACCGCGACGGTGATCCCGATCGACAACACCTCGGCGGCCGACGAGATAAAAGGAATGGGAAAGCCGGCAAGAATAGGTTTCAGCAATTTCACCGCTGCGGCGCCGCCGATGGCGGACGTGATGGAGCCCATGACGGTGACCCCGATCTGGACGGTGGCAAGCAGCTTGTCCGGCTCAGACTGAAGTTTAAGGAGCGCCTCGGCCCTGTGGTTCCCTTCTTCCGAAAGCTGCCTGACAAAGGATTTTCGCGCCGTGACTACGGCGATTTCCGAGGCGGCGAAGAAGCCATTCAGGACCAGGAAGACCAGAATAAATAGTATCTCGAGATTCATCTCTCTGTGATCTTATTATACATCAATATCCGAATTATCATAGACCGCGATGTCCGCAAAGCCGCCGGGAAGCTTTTTCATACCCCCAGGTCGCCGAGGACGAACTGGGCGATTGCAACCGCCGTAATCGCGGCCGTCTCCGCCCTGAGGATCCTTTGGCCGAGTGTCGCCACGCGAAATCCTTTTCCCTCTGCTGAGGCAATTTCCTTTTCGGAGAAGCCTCCCTCCGGACCTGTAAAGAGAGAGATTGCTCCACGGGCACCGCAGCGTTTCAGCACTGTGCCGAAATTGTCTCCTCCCTGTTCCCAAAAGATAACGCCATTTGCGGGGAAGGGCAGGGGCAGTCCTTCGAAATCTGCGGTTTGATGAATGCGGGGGACTGAATTCCTCCCCGCCTGGCGCGAAGCCTCTTCAGCGATCCTGGCCCACCGGGGTATCTTCCTCGTCTCGCGGAGTTGGCTCCTCTCGGTGACGACGGGGATGATCTCCTGCACCCCCAGTTCAGTCGCCTTTTGCACGACGAGGTCCATCTTCTCGCCCTTGAGCAGCCCTTGGAGAAGCGTGATATGGAGTGGCGAATCGGTGTTCCGGTCCATTCTTTCGATAAGCTCGACCAATACTTCCCTCGCGGCGACGCCTGTGATCTTCGACGAGTAAGCGTTCCCCTCGTTGTCGTATATCAGCAGTCGGTCGCCCGGTCTGCAGCGCAGCACGGCAGAAAGATATTTAGCCTTTTCTCCTTTGATCGAAACAGGGCCGTCATGCAAATTCACGGAGGGCAGGAAGATCCTCGGCATCAGGAATCAGTGTTCGACGCCGGTGAAGAGGTCCTTCAGTTTCTCCTTAAAGCTCTTTGAGACCTCGTCGCCGTTGATTGAGGCGAATTCTTCGAGGAGTTCTTTCTGTCGGGGGGTGAGTTTCTTGGGTACTTCGATGTACACCTTGATGATCTGGTCTCCCCTCTGGTGACCGCCCACCCGCGGCGCGCCCTTTCCCTTCAGATGGAAAAGCCGTCCGGAAGGCGTTCCGGCGGGCACTCTTATCTTCGCCGTGCCTTCAAGCGTAGGGATTTCAATCTCCCCCCCTAATGCGGCATGAGTGAAGGACAGAGGGACTTCGCAATAGATCTCCGTTGCGTCTCTCTTAAAGAAGGGGTGCTCCTCCACGCCGAGCACGATGTACAGGTCGCCCTTCGGCCCGCCGTATAAGCCGGGCTCGCCTTCTCCGTATATCTTGAGCCGCGAGCCATTGTCCACACCGGCAGGGATCTTGACATTTATACTCTTTATCTTCTGGACCTTGCCCTGACCTTTGCAGGTCTTGCACGGGTCGGTTATGATCTTGCCTTTCCCGTAACACTTGCCGCAGGTCTTTGATACGCTGAAGAATCCCTGCTGAAACCTGATCTGTCCGGTGCCCTTGCAGTTCGGGCAGACCGCGGGCTGTTTCCCGGGCTCCGACCCCGAGCCCTTGCAGGTCTCGCAGTCCTCCCACTTCGGAAATTCTATGATCTTCTCGCTGCCGAATACCGCCTCCGAAAGGGTTATGTTCAGGTCATACCGGAGGTCGTCGCCCTTCGAAGGTCTCTGTCTCCTCTGTCCGCCGAAGGCGCCGAAGAAATCTCCGAAGATGTCCTCGAAGACGTCACCGAAACCGGTCCCCGCCGCGAATGGACCGTATCCTGCTCCGCCCATGCCCGGTCCTTCGGCCGAACCGTACCGGTCGTAGTTCGCCCGTTTCGTAGGATCACACAGGCAGGAGTACGCCTCGTTGATTTCCTTGAATTTCTCCTCGGACGCTTTGTTATCAGGGTTTCTGTCGGGGTGATATTTCATCGCGAGCTGCCGGAAGGCCTTCTTGAGTTCGGCCTCCGATGCGTCCCGTGATACCCCGAGTATTTCGTAATAGTCTTTCATTGTATATCAGACACCTTCCGGCAACGAGGGCAGATGGGATGAAAAACAGCAATACCCGTCCTCCTCAGGCGGATCCGCCCGGGGCGGAAGGCTCCGCTAAACACCACGGACATACCAAACCACCTTTCCAGGAAAACACTATGCGTTAGTCTTGCGTTTACGTGAATCACAATCAAATCCTGCCGATTGTATGGCGTTTTTCAGCATATCTGCCCCCGTTATCTATGCAACATCAGGGTGCATACGCCATGCAATAAAAAGGGTCCGGTGCTTTTCAGCCGCGGACCCTTTATTATACTCTTTTCTCTATTTCTTGTCTTTGTCCACGTCTTCGAATTCGGCCTCGACCACTTCTTCCTCACCCTCTTTTTTGGCCTGCCCCGCACCGCTTCCGTCTCCCTGCGGCTGTGCGCCGGCGGACTTGTAGATGTGTTCGGCCAATTTGTGAGAAACCGTGGTAAGACGGTCCGTCGCAGACTTGATCTCGTTCGGATCGCTGCTGGAGTCCTTAACCTTGCGGCAGTTTTCGAGCGCCTCTTCTATCTCCCTTTTTTCGTCGGCAGAGATCTTGTCGCCGTAATCCTTCAGCGACTTTTCGACGGTATAGACGAGAGTATCGGCGGTGTTCCTTGCCTCTGCGAGTTGCTTCTTCTTCCGGTCCTCTTCCCCGTGGGACTCTGCGTCGCGGACCATGTTTTTGATCTCGTTCTCGTTGAGGCCGCTCGAAGCGGTAATCCGTATCGACTGCTCCTTGTTTGTGCCGAGGTCTTTCGCGGAGACGTGTAGGATGCCGTTGGCATCGATGTCGAAAGTCACCTCGATCTGGGGGATGCCCCTGGGCGCCGGCGGGATGCCTATCAGTTCGAAGTTGCCGAGGAGTTTATTGTCGGCCGCCATCTCCCTTTCGCCCTGGAAGATCTTGATCGTGACTGCGGGTTGGTTGTCGGTCGCCGTCGAAAATATCTGGCTCTTCTTCGTCGGGATGGTTGTGTTTCTTTCGATGATCTTCGTAAAGATCCCTCCGAGGGTCTCGATCCCGAGCGACAGCGGGGTGACGTCGAGCAGCAGCACTTCTTTCACGTCGCCCTTCAGGACCGCCGCCTGGATCGCGGCACCAACCGCTACTACTTCGTCGGGATTGACGGTCTTGTTCGGCTCTTTTCCGAAGAAGCTCTGCACTGTCTGCTGGACCTTCGGCGTCCTGGTCTGGCCGCCGACGAGAAGCACCTCGTCGATGTTCTGGGCAGAGAGGTTCGAATCCGAAAGGGCGTTTTTGCAGGGCCCGGTCGTCTTTTCCACGAGATCTCCGACCAACTGCTCGAGTTTAGCCCTCGTTATCTTCATGAGCAGGTGCTTCGGTCCGGTCGCGTCGGCCGTGACAAAGGGGAGGTTGATCTCGGTCTCCGTTGCGGTAGAAAGCTCGATCTTCGCCTTCTCTGCAGCCTCCTTCAACCTCTGGAGCGCCATTTTGTCTTTCTTGAGGTCTATCCCCTGGTCTTTCTTGAACTCCTCGACGAGCCAGTCGAGGATCCTGAGATCGAAATCATCGCCGCCGAGATAGGTGTCCCCGTTTGTGGACTTGACTTCGATGACGCCTTCCCCGATCTCGAGGATCGAAATGTCGAAGGTGCCGCCCCCGAGGTCGTAGACCGCGACTTTTTCCTCTTTCTTCTTGTCCATGCCGTAGGCGAGCGCAGCGGCAGTAGGCTCGTTGATGATCCGCAGGACGTTCAGGCCCGCGATCCTCCCTGCGTCCTTCGTCGCCTGTCTCTGGCTGTCGTCGAAGTAGGCCGGCACGGTAATGACCGCCTCGGTCACCTTCTCGCCCAGATAGTCCTCAGCCGCCTGTTTCAGTTTCTGGAGGATCATCGCCGAGACCTCGGGGGGAGAATATCTCTTCCCCATGATCTCGACATGGGCGTCCCCGTTCGACACTTCTACTATCTTGTAGGGGAGCCTCTTCTTTGCGTGATCGACCTCAGGTGAGTTGTATTTTCGGCCCATCAGCCTCTTTATCGAAAAAATCGTGTTCTCGGGGTTGGTGATAGCCTGCCTCTTGGCGATCTGCCCGACCAGTCTTTCCCCCTTGTCTGTGACCGCCACCACGGAAGGGGTCGTTCTGGTGCCCTCCTGATTCGGTATCACTACGGGTTCGCCTCCCTGTACCACGGCCACGACCGAATTAGTGGTCCCAAGGTCTATTCCGATTGCCTTTCCCATTTTATTACTCCTCCTCTATATTCTCTTCTGTATTGTATTGTGCATTTTGTGCGCTGTATTCATCTTCCGCCTCTGCGGCCTTGGCCTTCTTCGGTTTTACCGACACGGCGACCAGGGAGGGCCGCAGTACCTTGTCGTGATACCGGTACCCTGCACGCAGTTCCTCCGCCACCATTTTTTCTTCCATGTCCCCCCGCTCCACCTGCGTCATTGCGTGGTGCACCGCGGGGTCAAACTTCTTCCCCAGCGCTCCTATCCTCGTAAGGCCGAATTTTTCGAGTGTCCGCTGCAGTTCCTTCAGCGTGATTTCGACGCCCTGCACCACCCCGGTCTTGGGATCGCAGGCGCCGTGTTTCAGAGCTAGTTCGAGGTTGTCTATCGCCGGCAGAAGCGCGTACAGCAGGGACTCGTTGCCGTACCGCACCAGTTCTTCCTTGTCCTTGTTTACCCTTTTCTTGTAATTATCAAATTCCGCGTATAACCTCACATACTTGTTGTTGAGGTCCTGTAGGGCATCCGCATCGGCCGGAAGGCGCGGTTCGGGGGCCTCCTCCCCGGTCTTCTCTTCCCGCTCCTCGGCCACAACGAGTTCCTCGTCCCGGTCCTCTTCGGGGGCATTATCAATAGGTTCTCGTTTTTTCACAATACTCTCCCTTATTTATACGACAACATTTCGGTTATATAGGTGGCCGTCAGGTCGACGATCGAGATCGCCTGCAGATAGTTCATTCTCGTCGGACCGATTATGCCGACAGCGCCCATAGGTCTGCTGCCTTCCTTATATGTCGCCGCGACGATGCTGAATGTCTTCATCTCGTCGAGCGGGTTTTCGGACCCGATAATCACCTGGGGCCCGTCCGCGTCCGCGATTTTGTCGAGGAGCTTGACGATGATGTGCTTGTCTTCGATCGTCTTCAGAAGTTCCTTTATCCTGTCGATGTCGCAGAAGTCGGGCAGGGCGAGGACCTCCGACAGTCCGGAGATATATACGTTGCCGGGCGAGACGGAAAAAACCGCGCTGCAGATCCTCATCGCTTCTTCGACAAGACTGTCGCAGAGCACCGTCTCCCTGGCCAGTTCCTTTACGACCATCTTTCTGATCTCTTCGAGCGTCCTGCCGGAAAAATGGGAGCTGATATACGCGGCGATCCTGTTCAGGTCCCTTTGGGAGAGCGCCGCGTCGACCGAGATGATCCGGTTCCTGATCAACCCCTCGTCCGTAAAGAGTATCACCGCGACCTTGTCGTTCCTGTATTTGATCAACTCGATTCTGTCGAGCGTCGTGATGCCTGTGTTCGGAGACATCGTAACGCCTATGTAATGAGACAGGTAAGACAGCATCTTAGATGCCTCGTCGAGAAAGGCGTTGATGTCCTTCTTGAGAAGTTCGAGTTTCCTGTTTAGCTCCAGCAGGAAGTCCTTGTTTATGAGGCGTTTCTCGGAACGCATCGAGTCGACGTAATACCGGTATCCTATGTCCGTCGGGACCCTGCCGGCTGACGTGTGGGGCTGCTGCAGGTATCCCATCTCCTCAAGGTCCGACATTATATTGCGTATGGTTGCCGGGGAAAGGCCGAACGAGAATTTCTTCGTTACGACCCTTGAGCCGACCGGACCCGGGGCGTTAATGTAGCACTGTATTACGGCGAATAGAACCTGTTTTGTTCGTTCATCGAGCATCATTTAGCACTCTCCATCGTCGAGTGCTAATAATCTAACAATTATTGTTCGCGGGTGTCAAGGGGGAGGGTAAGTACACGTGTTGTTTGGACTTTTAGGCCGCTTGTGCAACCCCAAAAGACGTTTTACCAGATGCCGATAAGATAGCATATGGATATACTAAACGCAATACTGATTTTTATTCGGATACGTGTTTAAAGCGATCGTCTTTGTTCTCGCTGAAGTGATGCAATGATAACTGACATATGTCGAATCTTTTCACCGGAGTGCAGAATCAGGTGAGCACTGCATCCTTACTACTGAACTACTGAGGACTGTTCTGAGAGGGGAGAACTTTGTGCCGGGAAGATCGCTGTTTTTTTCTCAGGAAAAAGATGACACTGATAGCCCTCATTACAGCCCTGATTGCGGCGTGCTTACCCTCCCTCTTGTCTCATTATAAGGCTGATCTGCCAAAGACGGTTTGGAAAGTGGTAGATGGATATATATGTAAAAGGAACATCCCTCACATGATTTGATCCTTTTGGTGTGCTTACCGTGGACCTCACCCCCACATAACGTCTTTGGTACGAGCCAGCAGGATCTGCCCGCCTTCTGATCAACCGCAGGGCACAATGAATCCTTTCCATGACCGCAGTTATTGTAATTCCAGCATTGAGTGTTCTTGTTACTTTCCATAATCTTTCCCCTTTCTTAAAAACGTTACACATCCCGGGTACATACGTACCTTAACACATAATCGCATTATTGATTTGATAATTATTACACCCTGTGGTCTCTGCCACAGTTCCAAATTTCTGTCATTCCGGCTTG
>JAKAIZ010000077.1 GCA_021814065.1 Nitrospirota bacterium
AACCCCACCTCATCTTTGCGGACTATCTCCATATGACCGGCAGGGAAGAGCAGGCGAGACGGGAATTTCTGGACTCTTTCCTGTTTCTCGAAAATGAAAAGTCCCTGTCGCCGGGACCCTTTCACTCGGCGTATAACTATCTCATGGGCAAAGGCCATTACGACGACGCGGTCTCAGTGATGCAGAAGGCGGTGGGGGCATTGCCGGAAGATATCGGGCTCCGGCTGGCGGCCGGGGCTGCCTATGAGAAGGCCGGCATGGTCCGGCGGGCCGCGGAAGAGTACCGCAGGGCGCTCATGATCAATCCGAAAAACGAGACAGCCCGGAGGAAACTCGCGGAGCTCGGCTAAGAGGCCGCTGCCGGCGGGGATGCGCTGTCAGGGCCTGAAGAACCATCTCTTCCAATCCCAGAAGTGGATGAGTTTCTGGGTGAAGGCGACATCGTCCACCTTTTCCGCGAGATCCTGAAGCTCTGCCCGGTTTTTTTCGATCTCCCTGAACTGTTCCTTTTCGAGGCCCCCGTCGAGGATAAAATGCCTGATTTTTTCGAGTTCGCCCCTGTCGAGCCAGATGCCGTGCCTGCCGCATTCATCGATGAGCACTCCTGAGATGCGGCCGTAGTTCTTGCGGACCATCAGCTTTCCGCACCGCGCGCAGGGGAGATATTCGCTGGAGTCGGGAAGAGGGGGACGGCTGTACTCCTTCTTCAACTGCTCCTTCCTGTAGACGGTTGACTCGGCTGTCATGACGTCGAACTCGCCGGGATCGAGCCAGAGACCATCGCACCGGGGGCAGGCATGCAGCTCGATGTCGTCGTCCCTCCTGAGTTCCAGTCCGACCCTGCATCTCGGGCAAACGGGTGCAGCGAGGGCTTTTGCATCGCCAAGTCTTCCCCCGCAAAAGGGGCAGAGGGCGCTCCTGGGGTTTGCATACTTCCCGCACTGGGGGCAGGCGATGAGTTCCATTATCTCATCCTTCTTTTTTCACAGCAGCCGTTTGATCTTTGAGAAGGCCTCTTCGATTATGTGCGGCTCAGGCAGGAAGGTGCTCCTGAAATATACGCCGTCTTCCTGCCTGCCGAAACCGGACCCAGGGACAAAAACCACGCCCTCCTTGAGAGCTGCCCGCACGAACGCCAGGTCCTTCTTCCATTTCGGGCTTTCTATCTTCATGAATGCGTAGAAGGCCCCCTGCGGGACCGGGAACGACAGCGGTAGTTTGCGCGCCATCCGGATGAACGTGTCCCGCCTCTCGATCAGTTTCTTCCGCATGGCCGAAACGTAGGACTGGAATGAAGGGTCCACGATGGCAGCGGCAGCGGCCTTCTGGTACTCCCAGTTCACGGAAAGCCGCTGGTTGCAGAGCAGGAAGAAGGCGTTCTTCACCTCTGACCATCTGTCGCCGTGGAAGGCCACCCATCCGATCCTCGCCCCAGGGTAGCTGAAGTCCTTCGAAAGCGAGCTCCCGTAGATAAAGGGCACCTTGTTCCTCGCTATCTTCCTGAAGTCCACCTGCCTGCCCTCAAGGATCAACTGGTCGTACGACCCATCGTAGAAAATCGGGACATCGTATTCGGCGCAGAGTTTTATGACCTCAAGGAGGTTTTTCTCCGAGTAGACCGAGCCGAGCGGGTTGTTCGGGTTGATGATCACCATCGCCTTGGCGCCTTCGATCTTCCGCGACAGGTTTGCAACGTCTATCTGACCGTCCGCGTCGTGGCGGTAGAAGACGCTGTCGCCCTCGAACTGTTTTGCCTTGCTCAGATAGAGCGGATAGACCGGATTGGGAAGGAGCACCTTCTCCCCGAAGCCTATGAACGCATGAAAGAAGAAGTCTATGCCCTCGGTGAGGCCCGCGACCGCGAATACGTCCTCAGGACTGCATTTCTCGATCTTTGCCACGTTTTTTCTGAGATCCTCGTCGCCCTCGGACGGCGCGTAGCCTTTCCAGGGCTCGTCGAGCGCGCTCTTCACCCGGTCGGCGATCACCTGAAACGGCTCGAAGCCGTACTGGGGAGGGTCTCCGATGTTCAGGTAGATCATCTTCTTGCCCTTCGCCTCTTCGCGTTTCGCCTCCATCACGATGTCGCGGATCGGGTAGCTTACGACATTCATCCTCTCTGTGGGCCGGTAAGGCAGTTGCCGTTTCAAATGTAGCATGTCATCATCCTGTAATCAGTAATGGTTTTTACTCTCACCTGAAGGGAACGTGGTGTTCTTCAGTCGTTCTATTTCCTGTCGAATCTGTTCTATTACTTCTTTATTCCCAATTTCTCCGTCCAAGCTGAAAACTACAAATACTTTGCCGCCGTATTGTTCTTCAAATTCTGCGAAACTGGCCTTCATTCTTTCAGTTGGAGAATAATTGCCGAAGTTTGCTCTCGCCGTCACGGGCTTGATTTGAATGCCAAAGGTTTTATCACCGACTTTTGCTACATAGTCAATGTCCCCTGCGTGGTCAAGTTCAGAGTCAGATTCTTCAAAGTTTATATCGGGAAAAATTTTGGCTAATCCATCATTAACAACGGACTTCTCCCGAAGGAAGCCGTCAAATGTCCTATTGATGGTAAGATTGTAAATGTAATCAATGCAATCCTGAAGCGTTAGTTGATTGAAAGCCGCTTGCCATTCAGGAATAACTATTCCTGTGATTTTCTCGTAAAGCCGTTCGCCAAGTTCTTGCAGGCACTCCGGGGTGATTTTAGCTGGCGTTTTTGCATCTGTGTATGCGTTTTCAAAATACCATTGTTCCCATTCCTGAATTTTCTTGGGCTGGCATTCCCTAATAAGGGTCATTACCGCTCCGACTTTATTAGGCCTTGATAGCTGATAAGTCTGGCAGGCATAGTTCAGGACTTTTTCTTTTTTGCCGAATTCCATGGAATATCGTTGGGGTTTTGCCATTTAATGCCTCTGCAGATCTAAAAATTTATTTTTGTATTTAAAATCAGTTAAACTGTCAACGTCCGCCAACCCTTCCCTGATTATATGGGCATTTATAAAAGTTTTATTTTTAAGGTATAGATAGCAGAGAAGGTTGTTCCCATCATCATATTTCTGCTTGTCGAACTTCATAAATACTTTTTGACCCTTTGTTTTTTCGATCAGAAATCTGATTGCCTGTCCATTAGCAATCTCTTTTTCTTTTACGCCGATAAGGCGAACAACCAGATCATTATCCAGCTTTACCAACTCAGGACTGATTACTTCTTTTACAGAATAGTAGACTTCTCTATCGACGCTGTCTTTATCAATTCTTGAACCGAATTGAAGCTTCTTAGGGTCTATCTTTTTGTCGAGTTTGTGAGGGTCTTTGAAGATATAGGGCAACTTTTCGATTTCTTTATTCAGGTCAGTTTTAACGCTATCATTCAGAAACACATATTCAGAAGCTGCACGAACGGATGGTCCCACATTCAGTTTATTTTTAATTGTCGGAATAAAGTCCGGATTGATTTCATAGCCGACTGAACTACGGCCTGAATTATGGGCGGCAAGCGCAGTCGTCCCACTGCCGAGGAACGGGTCCAAAACCGTCTCGCCGGAAAACGAGAACATCTTTATCAGACGTGCCGGCAATTCTTCCGGAAACATAGCAATGTGGCCGTCCTGTTTTGCCCCTGCAAAATACCAATGCCCTGAGAAGTAAGTATTCCAGTCGTCTTTTGTCATTATTGAAAGTTCTTTTTGTTCCTTGGTCGGCGCTGGTGGAACGCCCTGTTTTTTGAAAAGCAGAATAAATTCATAGTCAAGCTTCAAAATCCCGTTTCGGGGATAAGGGAAACTGCCCATTATCGTAGCGCCGCCGGTTGTATTGCATGTTGTAACTTTTTGCCAGATTACAGCCCCCATATAGTCGAATCCGATAGTTTCACAAAATTTAATTATTTCTGTTCTTATTGGTATCACTTTGTAACGACCATAATAAACTGACCGGGCGAACTGGTCGCCGATATTTACGCAAAGCCGACAACCGGGGTGTAATACCCTGTGACATTCTTTCCAGACGAGATTCAGATTATTGATATAACTTTCATAGCTTTCATGAAACCCAATTTGATTTTCTGTCCCATAGTCTTTTAGCTGCCAGTATGGAGGGGAAGTAATGACCAGATGAGCCGATCTATCAGTCAAAAGGTTCATTTGCCTGCTGTCGCCGTGTATTATTTTGTGAAAAGTTTTCAATGGGGTTCTCATCGAATACAGTTTAACATTTTCTGTTTATGTCTTGCGCCCAACAATATACAGAGGCAAGAGAAGAAGGGGAGTAACAATCCCGCCAGATCAGCCTTCGACAGCCTTGAGGATTCCCTGCAGAAGGGCTGTCGGAGTCGGGGGGCAGCCTGGGATGAAGACATCAACCGGGACCACTTTGTGCACGCCGCCGAGGGACGCATAGCTCTCGCCGAATACGCCGCCGTTGCACCCGCAGTCCCCTACAGCCACCACCAGCTTTGGCGGGGGAGTCGCTACATACGTGCGGCGGAGCGCTATCTCCATGTTGTGAGACACCGGCCCGGTTACCAGGAGCATGTCGGCGAAGCGGGGCGAGGCGGTGAAATGGATACCGAACCTCTCGCAGTTATAGATGGGGTTGTTGATCGCGTGGATCTCCAGCTCGCAGCCGTTGCAGGAACCGGCGTCCACCTGGCGTATCGTCAGGCTTCCCCGGAAGCGCCTGCGGATCGCCTCCTCAAGCCGCGATCCCGTTTCCCTGATCTCAGCGTCCGCCTCGCGCGGCAGTTCCTCAGTCACGATGCCGGTGCGGAATATCTGACGGAGTATTCTGATCATGACAACCCCGACACAAAGCCGTCATTCCCGCGCAGGCGGGAATCCAGAAGATGCCGCGTTGATTCAACAGACTGGATTCCCGTTTCCACGGGAATGACAAAATAATGTTTGTTCCGGTTGTCCAGGCCTTTGTCAATCACAGGTCATGCCCCGAGTAGGACTGGTTAAAGCTCTTGTTGCAGAGCGGGAAGTCCGGCACAATGTTGCCGTGTATCGCCTGTTCGAGCCCCAGCCAGTTGACGCTGGAGGGGTCCCGCACCATGCAGCGGTTCACCTGCCCCTGCGGGCCTGACTGGAGCCAGTAGATGATCTCGCCGCGCCATCCCTCCACTGCGGCAAAACCGGCCTTGTCCGGTCCTGGCGCGATGACAGGGGAGGATATCGGACCTGACGGCATATTTTCGAGTATCCAGCGTATGATGCGGATGGATTCCCGCACCTCCCGGACCCTCACCCATGTCCGGGCATGCACATCGCCGGTGATCATCACAGGCACATCAAGTTCGAGGCGGTCGTACTGGTCGTAGGGAGGGAAGGGGTTGAATATCCGGCAGTCGAGGTTCATGCCGCTCGCCCGCGCCACGATCCCGACAGCGCATATCTCCCTGGCCATCGCCGGTTTGAGGACCCCGGTCGTCCTCACCCTGTCTTCAAGTGAGGGGTTTTCTTCGTAGATGACCACCAGCTTCTCAAAGTCCCGTGAAAGACGGTCGAGCTCAGTCAGTATCTCTTCCTTCCCTCTGGGCTCGATATCAACCGCAACGCCGCCCGGCACGATCCTGTCCATGATGAACCGGTGTCCGAAGAGTCGGTGGTTGGTGCGGAGGAGCGACTCCTTCAGCCGCATCATCTGGTAGAGCATGAAGGCGAATGCCGCGTCATTGCAGATCGCGCCGATGTCCCCCAGGTGGTTTGCGATGCGCTCCCTTTCGAGGAAAAGCGCCCTCAGCCAGTGCGCCCTTTCAGGCGGATTGCACTGCGTCAGAGATTCGAGCGCCATGCAGTATCCCAGGCTGTGGGCAACGGTGGTGTCCCCGGAGACGCGGCCGGCAAGCCGGAAGCCCTGTTCCCACGGGAGGGATTCAAACCGCTTCTCAATCCCCTTGTGCACATAGCCGAGCCTCTCCTCAAGGTTCAGCACGTCTTCTCCGACCGCCTGGAAGCGGAAATGGCCCGGCTCGATGATCCCGGCATGAACAGGCCCTACAGGGATCTCATAGACGCCTTCCCCCTCCGACTTGATCCACTGGTATTCGCCGTGGACCCGGGCCAGACGCTGCGAGGGGTCAAAGGATTTGCGGAGCGGCCAGGCATCCGCCGGCCAGTCCTCGAATTTTATCCACGGCCTGGTGTCCGGATGGTTCACCGGAGTCAGACCCATGAGACTCTGCATCTGGCGCTCGAAGCGAAAGGCAGGCACATATTTTTTCGTGAGGCTCGGGAACGTCGGATCATCGGCAGGGGCCTCTGTCTTTACGATGAGATATTCCGCGCCCCAGCGGTAACAGGCGAATATGCCGTATCCTTTTCCAAAGGGGGTCTCGTCGGTCGCCCACTCCGCCGCCAGCAGCGCATACGCCTTTTTCATCGACCGGGCGGCCTCCACGAACTTCTCTCTCGGCACGGAGCAGAAAAGGACCCGGCCCGGCTGTTGATAACCGTCTACGAACTGAGCGTCCGTTCCCAGCAGCGATGTGATGGCGTCTTTCAGCATGCTCATTTCAGCAGCTCCACAGCGGTGTGAAACCACTGGTTCAGGAATTCAGGCATATACAAACCGATGAAAAGCACGAGCGCCATGTGCAGCAGGACCGGCAGGTGGGCAACGGTCATCGGCTTCTGGTTTTCCGGGACCTCGCCGGAGACCATCGGCTGTACCCTCCGGAAGAGCGCCGCAAAGGCAACGACGAGGCCGAGCAGGAGAAAGGGGGTCAGCAGGGGGGCGTCCTTGATCGTTGCGGTCAGGATCAGAAACTCGCTCGTGAATACGCCGAAGGGCGGCATGCCGGCGATGGCCATCACGCCGAACATCAGGCCCCAGCCCACCAGGGGGTTGCCCCTGATCAGTCCCTTTATCTTCTCCATGTCCTGCGTCCGGTGCATCTGCGAGGCATGGCCCACAGTGAAGAATATGGCGGACTTGGCGAGGCTGTGGACGAGCATGTGCAGCAGTCCTCCGAAGGTGGCGATGGGCCCGCCGAGGCCGAAGGCGAAGGTGGCGATTCCCATATGCTCGATCGAGGAGTATGAGAACATCCGCTTGATATCCTTCTGCCTCAGGAGCGAGAAGGCGGCGACAACGATCGAAAGGAGTCCGAAGCCCATCATGATGTCGCCGGCATGGTGGGTCCTGGTGGCGCCGTCAACGAGCACCTTGCATCTCACCAGCGCGTAGAGCGCCACGTTGAGCAGAAGGCCGGAGAGCACGGCCGAGATGGGAGTCGGACCCTCGCTGTGCGCGTCCGGCAGCCAGTTGTGCAGGGGCACGAGACCGACCTTCGTGCCGTAGCCGACCATCAGAAAGACGAAGGCAAGGGAGAGGACCGTTGGTTCGAGCCTGTCGCTCACCAGGCTGAGGTTTGTCCAGAGTAGCGCCTCTCCTCCCTCGCCCAGAACCTTTTCCGCGGCAAAATAGAGGAGCACGGTGCCGAAGAGCGCCTGGGCGATGCCGACGCCGCAGAGGATGAAATACTTCCATGCGGCCTCTATCGCCGTTGGCGTGCGATAGAGCGAGACGAGGAGCACTGTTGACAGGGTCGCCAGTTCCATGGCGATCCACAAGACGCCGACATTGTTCGTCAGCAGGCAGAGGAGCATGGCGAAGATGAAGACCTGGAACATCGCATGGTAGAAGCGCATCCGTATGGAACCGACGCGGCCGTGTTCCCTCTCCCTGCGCATGTAGCGCCTGCTGAAGACCGAGGTTGTCATCGACACGAAAGAGGTGAGAACAGCGAGATAAACATTGAAGGCGTCGACAAAGAAGAACTTGTTCCCGGCCAGCGTCGGCCCGTGGAGGTATACCTCGAAGGCGAGCCCCATGCCGGCGGCAAAGGTCGCGGCGGAGCCGGCTATGTTGATCTCTGGAGCATACCGCCTGTCGCCCACAAAGGCGAGAATGATCGCCGCAAACAGGGGGATGCCGAGCAGGGTGAGCAGCGCCATTCAGTCACTCTCCTTCAGCCGAGCCATCTTCTCGACATCCAGACTGTCGAAGGTCGTGTGGATATGGAAGAAGAAGATGCCGAAGATGAAGGCCGCTATCAGGATGTCGAGGGCAACGCCGAGTTCGACCACGAGGGGCATGCCGTAGGTGGCGCTCGTGGCGGCGAAGAAGAGACCGTTTTCCATGGCAAGGAAGCCGATGATCTGGGTAACGGCGTGCCTTCTGGTGATCATCATCAGGAGACCTATCATGACCGTGGCGAGGGCCACGGCCAGGGTGGAGCGGGTCACCAGGGTTGACAGTTCACGCACCGGGGCGGTCAGGTGGTAGGAGAAGATCACGAGGCCGATGCCTATCAGCATTGTCAGCGGCACGTTTACGACTGTCTCCACCTCTTTCTGTATCCGCAGGCGATGGATCAGGACATGCAGGATGTACGGAAGCAGCACGACCTTGAGGGAGAGCGTCAGGAGCGAGGATATGTAGAGGTGATGCTTGCCGGCCACAAAACCGACTATTGCGGTGCTGACCGATAGGAAGAGTCCCTGCCAGGCAAACAGGTGGATAAGGCCGTACATCCGCCGCTGGACGAGCATGCCGAAGGCGGTCAGGAGCACCAAGGCCGCGAGGAAACTGTTGATGTTTGCCGCTACCGACAGGTTCATATCACTCCAGAATGAAATACGACAGCATCCCGAGCGTTGCCAGCAAAAAGGCAGACCCGAGGAATTCGGTTAATCTGAAAAGCCGCATCTTTGCGAGGCCCGTTTCTATCAGCACGAGGACGACCCCCGCGACCCCGAGCTTCAGGGTCATGAAAATGAAGGCAGCAAGAACAGGGAGGAACGCATCGGTCGTCGAGATACCCCACGGCGCAAAGGCGGCGATCCCCAGGGCGGCGAAGAGGAAGAGCTTCATCATCGATGCCCACTCGATCAGCGCCAGGTGCCGGCCGGAGTACTCGAGTATCATCGCCTCGTGGATCATCGTCAGCTCCAGGTGCGTTGCCGGGTTGTCAACCGGTATCCTGCCTGTCTCGGCAAGGGCGATCAGGACAAAGGCCAGCAGCGCGAATGCTATGGACGGTCTCAGGACCGGCTGGCCGCTCAGGACGGCCTGCGCCATCTGGGAGAGCGAGGTGGACCTGCTGGCAAGGGACATGGTGAAGATAGCCATGAGCATCGCCGGTTCCGCCAGAGACGCGATTGTCATCTCGCGGCTTGAGCCCATGCCGCCGAAGGCGGTGCCGATGTCCATGCCCGCCAGCGCGGTAAAAAAACGCGCGATCGCGAAGAGAGCGACGAGCACGATGACGTCCGCAGTGGCGGCAAGCGGCAGGTCTGTTGACAGTATCGGTATGATGCCGCCGGCAAGGACCGCGGCGCCGAAGACGAGATAGGGAGTAAAACGGAATATCCAGGAGGCGTTTTCCGCAAGCACGACGTCCTTGGAGAAGAGCTTCGCGAGGTCCCGGTAGGGCTGAAATACGCCGGCCGAGCTTCTGCCCTGTGACCAGCACTTCAGCACCCTCACCCACCCGACAAAGGCAGGGGCAGCGGAAAGGAGGATCAGGACCTGCAAGACCTCTATCAACAGGGGATAGACATTCATCCGAGAAACACCAGAAGGACGATGATCGTGACAAAGGAATAAATGAGGTACGCCTGTATGCGGCCCTGCTGCAGCCTTCCGACCTTGCGGGAGACCCAGAAGCTCGCCTCGATGACCGGCCTGTAAAGCCAGCCCCAGAAGCGGTCCCTGACCCGAAGGTAGTAATGGATCCTCCGGGGGAAGGCCCGGTGGGGCGTCTGCGGACTCAGCCGCACCTGCTCCCGCACGCTGAAGAGGAAACCGAATATCCGGCGTATCGGCATCGAAAAAGACGTGGCGTTGTACTGCATCCTCTGGTTGATCTTCTGGAATCCGCAGTCCCAGATCGGCGCCCGGTGGATCGCGCCCGGCCTTACATGCAGCAGAAGATATGCGGCGACAACGACCGAAAGTATGCCGAAGAAGACTATCGGCCCGGAATACGACGCCCTCTCATAGGCGACCGGCGTCAGCCACATCCACCCGAAGGTCCCGGCAGTAGCGCCGAGCCCGGAGCCGATTAATTGTTCGGGCACCGCGTCCATCCACCCGATGACGAGGGTCGGAAAGACACCGAGCAGGAGGCAGGTGAGGGCGGCCATGATCATGCCGAGGCGCATCATCCAGCCGGTCTCCACCACGCGAGACGCGTGGTGGCCGCGCCAGTGACCGAGGAAGGTAACGCCGAAGGCCTTAACAAAACAGGCGGCAGCCAGGGCGCCGGTAAGGGCGAGCAGCGCGGCGCCCATCGGTATGAGCAGCTTCAGCAGCGGGCTGGGCAGCGAGGGAGACAGAAGGAATGCCTGAAATGTCAGCCATTCCGAGACGAAACCGTTAAAGGGCGGCAGGGCGGAGATCGAGATGCAGCCGATCAGGAAAAGGACTGCCGTCCAGGGCATCAGGTGGATGAGTCCGCCCATTTCTTCCATGTTCCTTTCGTGTGTTGCATGGAGCACGGCGCCCGCGCCCATGAAGAGAAGCCCCTTGAACATAGCGTGGTTGAGAGTATGGTAGATGCCGGCGGTGAGGGCGAGGGCCGCAAGCAGGGGCAGTTTGAAGGAAGTGAAGATCATGGCAAGGCCGATGCCGATAAGGATGATGCCGATGTTCTCGACAGAGTGGTAGGCAAGGAGCCGCTTCAGGTCGTGCTGCATCAGCGCATAGAGCACGCCCATCACCGCTGAAACCAGTCCGAAGATCAGCACGATCGCGCCCCACCACCACGGGAAGACCCTTATGAGGTCAAAGGTGATGCGGATAATGCCGTAGATGGCGGTCTTGAGCATCACGCCGGACATCAGGGCGGAGATGTTCGACGGAGCGACCGGATGCGCCTCAGGGAGCCAGACATGCAGGGGGACCACGCCGGCCTTTGCGGCGAACCCGAAGAAAGAGAGCAGGAACGCGGCGGTCGCCCATTCCACCGGGAAGTGGGCGCTGCGCATGGCGTCGAAGGTATAGCCGCTGAAGCTCCCGAAGCCGGTCGCCAGGCCGGCCAGCACACCGAAGGACAGCAGGATGGCTATCGCGCCCACGTGGGCGACGACCATATAGAGGAACGCAGCCCGCCGGTTCTCGACCTGTTCATCCTCGAAGACCACGAGGAAATAGGATGCAGCTGCCATCACCTCCCAGGAGATCAGGAAGATCAGAGCGTCGTCGGAGAGCACGACCATGAACATCCCCGCCAGGAAGAGGCAGTAGAAGATCACGAGGCTGGTAACGGACCTCCTGCCCAGAAAGCCTTTCACATAGCCGATTGAGTATATTGACACGAAAAAGGCCAGAAGGCCGATCACCGTCAGAAAGAACCCGGAAAGCGGGTCGAGCCGCAGGTGGAAGGGCAGGTCCGGAAGCCCGATGAGCATCACGACCTGCTCGGTAAGACCGTTTGCGACGGCCAGGCCTCCGGCGACAACCGTGAGGAGAGAGGCTGCGGACGCAAGCGAAAAACAGACCGGCAGCAACAGCCGCTGCTTCCGGTGAAGGATCCCCGCAAGAACGACGATGAGCAGAAGCCCCAGGACGCAGGCGGACGCTGTCTCGATCGGTGTCAGCATCATTCTTTGTCTGCCGGGAAGGTCCCGGATACTTTTGGGTAAAGCATCTCGCCGGGAGCGTCTTCAGGAGGGGTATGTCCGGGCGCGACAGGCCGGTCAGAGTCTTTCAAACTGGGGTTCATGTGTCTATAGCTTGCCTAACTTTATCGCAGAATTCCCTGCAGGCAGTATCATAGAACGACCGGAGAAATATTGTCAAGGAATCGAATCAACCCGTGAGCATTTTTTTGTTTGACACGTCGCCGGGGGCTTTATATAATGATGCACGGGATCGATGGGGATTCGGTTAGGGATCACAAAATATTTTGGGGTGCTATGCATGTCAGGGAGATGCACGGAACAAGACCAGACCCCAATTTTTTCCCTTGCGTGTGTGGGTTGACTATGATTTGCCATGGACCCACCGCGAGGATGCGGACAGCGCCCTTTCGCAAGCCCTCGGTTTTCTGAGTGAACGTTGCGACAAGTGAGTGAGGTTGAATCGTGAAGACAGTGTTTATATTAGGCGCGGGTGCATCGGTCGAGGCTGGGGCTCCGACAATGGCAGATTTTCTTCAAGAAGAGAAAATAAGGGACGTTGATACTTAGCGAGCAAACGCATTGACAAAGCGGTTTACAATTGAATACAATCACTTCATGCCGAAACAAGCGAGATTGGATGTGCCTGGAGCCCTGCATCATATCATGTTGCTGGGTATCAACAAGGCAAAGATATTTGATATTGATATAGTAACCATGCCGGCAGTAGTTAGCGGTATCCAGTATTTCGAGCTTGATCGAGAGAATGGAAAGCAACTGATTACCATAACAAATGCTCGTCAAGTATCAACGTCCCTGAAATTCATAGGTGATAAAGATGAATGATAGAGAAACGGCATGGAATAGATTGAAATGGAAACTTCTTAAGCAACGCCTTGGTTACACAGATGAAGAAATGGCGTTGTTTAAGAGCAATGCAAGAAATGAAGATGTCCTTGACAAGGGCATTGAACTGGAGAAGAGAAAAATCATAATGCAGGTTGTCGAGTCTCGTGGCTGTAACAGCCAGCATAAGACAGGCGACAGGTTTGTGTTTGATGGAGCAGGAAATCTCTTGACGAGGGAGAATCCCGAGAAAATATGTATTTATGCGCTGAGCGCTTGTACCACAATGATATTCTCATCCAACGAGTTGTTCTATGCAGGTGTTAATCCCAATGATATGCGATTCAGGCGGGCAGGGTGTTTCGATGTTGGGGTTCAATGTGGTGGATGGGGAAGAATAGTAATTGAAATGTCCATGACCGAAAAGACTGAAGTCTAAGCGGCTGCGCAACGGACGCGAACCACAATCAAACTCGTAAAGCGGCGGACGCCTGCTTTACCACCTCATCACCTAACCTGATGTTGCCGAAGCTCCCGAACTCTCCTTTGATAATGGCAGTCGTGTTTTTGTTGACATAGCTTGTCTTATATGATAAAAATAATTAAACAAGAATAATTATAATATTCACGAGGGAGGTTGACATGTGCGTAGATCATACGATGATATGTACATGCCGACAGAACAGCGCGGACTTTGATCTCAAGGATGAGGTGATGCCTCATGAGGTGTCAGCAGGCTTTATTGCCCGCTTGTCAGGCGTAATACAGGCTCCATGAGGGGCTGGAACCGATAAGTGCAGGAGGATGTCATGACGAGCAAGAAACTGTTGGAGGCGCTCAATGACGCGATTGCGAGGGAACTCCAGGTGAGCGTGCAGTACATGTGGCAACATGTGATGGCCAAAGGGATAAGCGGAGAAACGGTCAAGGGGATATTCAGGAAGATAGCGATCACTGAGATGAAGCACGCGGAGGACATAGCGGAGAGGCTTTTTTATCTCGGCGGCGTGCCCACTACGAAACCGAGCGCAATACAGGTGGGAAAGGGCCTCAAAGAGATGCTGCGTATAGACAAGAAGGCGGAAGAAGACGCCATCAGGCTGTATCGGGATATTGTCAGGATGGCGGAAAAAGAAGGAGACATTGTGACGGAGAATCTCTTTACGGAGATTCTCGCGCAGGAAGAGGAGCACCACAGCCAGTTTGCTTCCCTTCTGGAAGATTAACCCAATTGTTGCAAAACGAGGAGGACAGGCATGCCCGTCCCCTGTGAAGGAAAGGATTACGATGTCCTCAGAAAAGAATCTCATGGAAGCGTTCGCCGGCGAATCCCAGGCGAACCGGAAATACCTGGCCTTTGCACGCAAGGCCGAGCAGGAAGGGTACCCGCAGGTCGCGCGACTCTTCAGGGCTGCTGCAGCAGCTGAAACAGTCCATGCCCACAACCACCTGAAGGAACTGCACGGTATAAAATCGACGCGGGAGAACCTTCTTGCAGCCATCAACGGAGAATCCTATGAATTTCAGAAGATGTATCCGAAGATGATAGAAGAAGCTGTTGCCGAGGGTCACAAATCCGCTGAGAGGACCTTCCGTCTCGCCAATGATGTTGAAAAGGTCCATGCCGATCTCTATCAGAAGGCATTGGATAATCTGGGGAAAAACCCGGAGACCGACTACTTCGTCTGCCAGGTCTGCGGCTATACTGCCGAGGGAGAGGCCCCTGACGAGTGCCCTGTCTGCAGGGCCGGGAAGCAGTCCTTCAAGAAGGTGGAGTAAGCCTGCCTGCCCTGACCCCCCGGGGCCTGAGGAGACCGGTCCGGGGGGTCTTTCTTTTCAAGGTGAAACAGAGTCGGCCGCTATCCCCGGCACGCCTGCTTTCCCGCGGTCAAAAAAAGATATTTACAAGCAGTAGTCGATATGTCATAATATTAATCTTTTCCGCGGCTGGGAAACCGCGCCTGCAGTGTGCAGCAGTTAGTAGTATATTTTTGGCATGCAGTGTGGTAGCCTGTACATAATGACCGTAATTGTAAAGAACTTCAGACGAGAAGGTAACGAAATGACGAAGGAACTGAAAGAAATCATTGACTTGGGAAGGCGCCTTGATGAGTTGTCGTATGAGACATATACCGTATTTGCGAAGCGGGAGGACTTTGATCCCGGCCTCCTTGTCCTCTGGGCGGACATGGCCGACTGGAAGAAGAACCACCTGAAACACTGGAAACGGATCGCCAAGACATTCGTCTACAGGAACCTGTTCAAGAGGAGCACCGACGACCTCAAGACGATCATAAAGCAGTTGAAGAACATCCAGGCCGAGCATGTAGAGTTCATGAGGCGTCTGCGCAAGAAGAGGATCAGCCAGGAAGAGGCGATCTCGCAAACCATACTCAATGAGTTTTGTCTCGTCACCGACATATTCCTTGAGATATTTTATACCTACGACGAACTGCTTCAGGACCGTTCCTGCAGCTTTGTGGAGGAGTGCGAATCTCATCTGGTGAAGATGGCGAACGCCCTGAAGCCCTACCTCAAACTGAACCCGCTGTACGCGGTCCTTCTGCGGTCCATCGTCGAGATGAAGCAGAAATACGACTACCTCCTCACCTCTCTCGGCAAGCTGAAGAAGGCCGCTGTCTGAGGCTCAGGCCTGTCTGCTGTACGCCGCAGCGATGATGGAAGCCCTCAGGATAGGCCATCTCTCCACCTTCTATCACACGGCCGTCCTGCTCATGGCTGATCCCCATCTGTCCGGGCGGTTGGGAGTTCCCGTGCGCTGGCAGCTCTTCGGCACCGGGCCGGCCATCGTCGAGGCCTTCGAGAAAAACGAGCTTGACCTCGCCTATATCGGTCTCCCTCCGGCCATCATCGGGATGGCCCGCGGCATACAGATTACCTGCATAGCCGGCGGCCACATGGAAGGGACGGTGCTGTGCGGCGGGAGGAACTGGGCGGCCTTTCCGGAGATAGACCGGATCGAGGATATCTTCGGTCAATTTGCGGGTCATGCCATCGGGGTCCCTGGAAACGGTTCCATCCACGATGTCATACTTCGGGACTATCTGGAGCGCTTCAG
>JAKAIZ010000258.1 GCA_021814065.1 Nitrospirota bacterium
CTCCAGGTTATGGTCGAACGTCTTCCCGAAGCCTATGCCGGGGTCGATAATGATCTTTTCTTCGGACACGCCTGCTTCCAGCGCAATCCCGATGCTTCCCCTGAGGTAATCGAGGATTTCGGGGATGAGGGCTTCATAGACCGGACACTGCTGCATGCTCCTGGGACTTCCCTTAATATGCATGACGACGACCGGGACTTTGTATGCGGACACCACCCCCGCCATCCCGGGATCGAACCGTAGGCCGCTTATATCGTTGACTATAGAGGCGCCCGCATCGAGGGCCCTCGCCGCGACCTCCGCCTTGTATGTGTCTATCGAGAGAGGGACCCTGACCTTTGCGGAAAGCGATTCGATGACCGGAATGGTCCGCCGGAGTTCTTCTTCAAGGGCGACCGGCTCCGAACCTGGCCGCGTCGACTCCCCGCCTATATCGATGATATCGGCCCCTGCGTCGACCATGCGCAGTCCCTGGTCGACTGCGCTGGTTTTGCCGAAATGAAGACCTCCGTCCGAAAAAGAGTCGGGCGTGACGTTAAGGATCCCCATAATATAAGTCTTTCGGGAAAAATCCAGGACGCCGCTACCCCAGGAGATGTTCACAGAGAGGTGCCTCAGGCCTGGGCGGTCTGGCCCTCGAATTCCTGAATCATCTCGTCTATCTCGGCGCCGTCCATCGTCTCTTTTTCGAGGAGCTTTCTCGCAAAGGTATCGAGCAGCGAGAACTTGTCACGAAGCAGGGTTTTTGCGGTGGCATACGCATCAAAGACGATGCGCTTGACTTCCTCGTCGATGTCCACAGCCGTCTTTTCGCTGTAATCTTTATGCTGCGCGATCTCCCTGCCGAGGAATATCTGCTCGTCCTTTTTCCCGAAAGTGAGCGGCCCGAGCTTTTCGCTCATGCCCCACTCGGTGACCATTTTTCTCGCAAGCTCCGTCGCGCGTTCGATGTCGTTGCCTGCGCCGGTGGTCATATGCTTCAGCGCTAGTTCTTCGGCGACCCTGCCTCCCATCAACACCTGGAGCGTCTTCAAAAGATAGTCTTTGGAGTACGTGTAGCGGTCGTCTATCGGCAACTGCTGCGTGACGCCGAGTGCCCTGCCTCTCGGAATGATGCTAACCTTGTGGATCGGGTCAGTTCCCGGCGTGAGTTTGGCGACGAGCGCATGACCGGCTTCATGATACGCCGTATTCTTCTTTTCTTCCTCGCTGATGATCATGCTCTTCCTCTCGACGCCCATAAGGACCTTGTCTTTTGCGGACTCGAAGTCGGAATTGTCGACCTTCGTCTTGGACTTTCTGGCCGCAAGCAGCGCCGCTTCGTTGACGAGGTTTGCAAGGTCGGCGCCGGAAAAACCGGGAGTGCCCCTTGCGATCTTCTCGAGGTTCACGTTCTCGTCGACCGGAATATTTCTTGTATGCACCTTAAGAATCTCGATACGACCCTTGACGTCCGGCTGTGGAACCACCACCTGTCGGTCGAACCTGCCCGGTCTCAGGAGGGCCGGATCGAGGACATCCGGTCTGTTCGTCGCCGCGATGATGATTACGCCCTCGGTGCCTTCGAAGCCGTCCATCTCGACGAGGAGCTGATTAAGGGTCTGTTCCCGCTCGTCATGCCCGCCGCCGAGGCCGGCACCCCTGTGCCTTCCGACTGCGTCTATCTCGTCTATGAAGATGATGCAGGGCGCGCTCTTTTTTGCCTGGTCGAAGAGGTCTCTCACCCTCGAGGCGCCGACCCCTACGAACATCTCGACAAAGTCGGATCCGCTGATACTGAAAAAGGGCACGCCCGCTTCGCCCGCAATCGCCTTGGCGAGCAGAGTCTTTCCCGTACCCGGGGAGCCGACCAGAAGAACCCCCTTTGGGATCTTACCACCCAGTTTCTGGAACTTCTGAGGGTCTTTGAGGAAATCTATTATTTCCTGGACTTCTCCCTTGGCTTCTTCGACCCCCGCCACATCGGCAAACGTCACCTTGACCGCCTTCTCGGAGATCAGCCTCGCCTTCGACTTGCCGAAGGAGAGGGCCTTATTCCCCCCGCTCTGCATCTGGCGCATAAAAAAGATCCAGATCACCGCAATGAAAATTATCGGTCCCCAGGTGAAAAAGAGGTTGACATACCAGGGGTTTTGGTCAGGAGGCTTAACGGTTATCTTAACGTCTTTACCCCTAAGGACCTTGACGAGGTCGGGGTAATCCGCATAGTACGTCTTGAATTTTGCGCCGTCTTTCAGGCGGCCGCTAATAGCATTTTCCTTTATCGTGACTTCGTCGACCTGCCCGGCGTCGAGTTTGGTCAAAAAGTCGGAGAATATCATCTCCTCCGCGGTTTTTTTTGGCGCGTTCAGAAGATTGAAGAGCAGGATCACCATCAACCCGATAAGGAGCCATATAAAGAGGCTTCTATACGTATTCAAGTTCGACCTCCATAATTACCTCTTATTCTACCATACAGAAAATATTATTTTCAGCCATACAAGCGATCTCGCGTAGAATGAGGCCATTTTTGCCGGAGTCAGTCGCAGTTGAGGAATAAGAGAATACGGTCAAATGGTTAGCGCGAAAGAGCCCTGCGATATGAGATCCCTTTGCAGGGAAATCAATCTAGTGATGCCTTCCTTCGACAGAGAAAGCAACTCAGAGAGCGTTTCCGTCGAAAAGGGCTTTGTTTCGGCGGTGCCCTGAATTTCGACCAATTCAGCTCTGCCGGTCATGACGATGTTCATGTCGACCTCGGCCGAGGAATCCTCCTGGTAGGAGAGGTCGAGCACGTTTTGGCCGTCGACGATACCCACGCTGACAGCAGCGAGATAATCCCTTATAGGGTTCTTCTGTATGGTCCCTTTCTTCAACGCGAAGGCGCACGCGTCGGCAAGACAGATAAAGGCACCCGTAATCGCCGCGGTCCGTGTTCCGCCGTCCGCCTGTATCACGTCGCAGTCAATCCAGAAGGTCTTAGCAGCTATGGCCGAAAGATCCACGACAGATCTCAGGGACCTGCCGATGAGACGCTGTATCTCGTGCGTCCTTCCTCCTGTCCTTCCGGCCGTGGATTCGCGCAATGTCCGCGTCTGTGTTGCCCTGGGAAGCATCGAGTACTCGGCGGTTACCCAGCCCTTGTTTTGGTCTTTCAAGAAGGGCGGGACCCTCTCTTCGATCGAAGCAGTGCAGATGACCCTGGTCTTGCCGAGTTCTATCAACACAGAACCTTCGGCGGTAGTGATAAAATCCCTTGTCACCTTTACTTCCCTCATTTCGTCATGTCTTCTGCCGTCAGGCCTCATCGTCACACCTCCGCTCCTAATGCGATTTTTTTGATAAACTCTATTTTCCT
>JAKAIZ010000259.1 GCA_021814065.1 Nitrospirota bacterium
CGTACAGATTCAGGAACCCGGTGTCGTCGTAGGCAAGGATAAGGTTCTCCTTCGCCTCGCCCGGTACCACAACAAAATCATAAATATTTATCCCCTGGGGGAGCTTCACTTTCTCTCCGAGTTTCAGGTCACCGTCCCACTGTGCGGTAAAGACGGCACCCGAGTATCCATCGGGACCGGCAGAAGCCTGGGCGATCAATCCGTCGCCCATCCTCCGGAGAAAATACTTCCCCTCCCAGATCTTTTTGATCGTCGAACCGTCATACCCGTAAATATAAGAGACGACATCGTTGTTCTTCATCGCGGTTAAGACAATCTCGTCCCTGCCGTCCCGATTCATATCAACGGCGTCCAACCAGAGATGGCTTTCGCCGGACGATCCTTTTATTTCCCACATGAATTTAAGGTCGGCGCCCGGCACATAGGCACGGAGGATATTGCCGGTGCTCATGACGACTTCCCGCTGCCCGTTGCCCTCGACATCCGCAGAGACGACAAACCGCGCACCGAACGGCAAGTCGTACATAGTGACCGCCTCACCGGCCAGCGGCGTGAAGTATTCTTCCCCGAATTTCAGCTCCTTTTCATACGACGCGTCGATCTTCCTTTCTGTATCGATAAACTTCGATCCGTCGGAAACCCAATAGAGGCGCTCCCGCACCAGCGTGGACTTCTCGGCCTCTTTGCCCGTCAGTAGCAAGGCGACCTCGGCCCCTGCCTTTTTCGCCTCTTCGAGGATTTTCGCCTCATTATCGGTCTCGATGGCGGTGTCGATCATCTCGATCCTTCCGGTCGCCTTAAGTTTCCGGTAATATTCGTCGGCCAGATACCAGTCGATGCTTTTTCCCTGGCAGAAAAAGACCCTCACCTTCGTTTCCGACAGCCTTACCCGGTCGCCCTCTTTCACGCTCCCCTCAACCATGACCCCGGTCGAGGAATCGGGAAGCACCTCCTTCACCTCCATCATTCCGACGGTGGCCTCAAGCGTGCCGATCACCTCCTTCGTGACCGGATGGACAAACGGAGCGCCTTTTCTCAGGACCCTCAGCCTCATGCCGGGCTGTACCCCTTCCTTCTCTCCGAGCGACAGGATGACTTTGTCGCCCTCGACGCGCAGCACCTTACCCGACTGCGGTTTGAAATACGCCATTGTGAAGTCTTTAAGATTAGTTAGAGGATCGTCCGCGCCCAGGACGACCGACGACAGAAGAAGAAGGGCTGTCAGGACAAGCAGTGCACGCCTCATCTTCCTTCCCCTTCGAAATTCATCGTAAACCACATTTTTTTCCTCCCCTGCAATTCCATATTTCGTATAAAGAGAAAAGACGTCCCCTGATAGAGCCTCTCGACGCCCTGCTCTGAAAGTGAAACCGTTTCGACAGGGTAATGCCAGAGACAGACGCCTTCGTCAAACTTAAAGTGTATCACGAGGCCGAGATGTTTGTCGCGTATGCTGAATTCCTTAACATTCTCATGAACCGCGGAACTCCGGATGGTCAGGGTCCTTCCCCCCCTCTTGATGAGCGTATGGGGCGAACCAAGGAGCGATATGTTCATTTCCACACCAAAGAGTCCGGAGAAAGTGCCCGACAAAAGATAATCGACACGCAACTCTTTCGGACCGGTCAGCCTGAGTGTCTTCTCTATGCCGACCCCGTTTTGCCGCACAAGTCCCTCTTTCGAAAAAGAGAGGCTGAAGCCCTCGCCCTTCTCTGAAGAGTCGAGCCGGTACAATCCCTCCACAAAATCTCCGAGTTCGCAAGCCCCGGACCCCGCCACGTCCTCGATACGGGTCTCATGGGGAAAAAAGCGGTCAAGGAGAGACGCCCGCCGGTAAGCATCGAACACGAGATAGTCCGATATACCGGACTCCTTTACCGCGAGTTGGTCGTGGATTGTCACCGTCTCTCCCGGGTCGGCATGCTCTCCCCCTTCGATCTTCGAATGATATGCCTCCGGCCGGCGGGAGATGATGTCGAGGATATTGACGGCCTGTTCGTACAAAGAGAGTTCCGTCAGCCCGCCCCCTTTTTCGGTTGCGGCGACAGCAAGATGCTTCGTATTGACGACCACGTCGTCATATCCGTCACAATCGAAATCTCCACGCTCGACCGAGATGCGCTTTTTTAGCAGATTGGAGGACATCGCCTCGGCCCTGAGAAGGTGGCGGTAGAGGGACGACCTCAGGTGGGGCAGATACAGCCCGCCGAAGATGCCGTGCCAGTAAGCGTCGTTACACTGGCCCTTCCATAGTTCCGCGAGCACCTCCCGCCCCTTCCTGCCGCTCCCTTTGGCGGCCGCATGGGCCTTCCCGCTTATCATGAACATCCGCTTATGAATATGATTCGACTCAGGATACTTCACCATGAAAGAACGCCATATTCCGCCTCTCAGAAGCTGCTTGGACCGTTCCCCGGCAACACGTTTCATCTCTTCGAGGAGGCGCTCATACTCGAGGCCCTGTTCAGGGGGAAGCGCCCATTCGCCCATCTCGCGGTACGAAGCGGTCGGGAGATAGACCCTGCCGAGAGCACGGAACTTCCCCCGGTACTCGCTGAAGGTGGTAGTCTCAAGCCATTCTGCATTCCTCTCGATGGCAGTGAAGAACCGGTCCAGCCAACGGTCCTCGTAGCAGTGTTTGTAGGTCTTCGGCCAGACGCCGAATTTCTCGCCGTCGTCGGCCATCGTGAGAAGCGGGTTCCCGCCGCGGTCAGCAACCTCCCTGAAATATGAGAGGTTGTCGTCGACGGTCCTGTACGGTATAAAGTACCTGAGTTTCTCGCTGCCGGGGAAGACGCATATTTCGGAACCTTCGTCCTCCGTGAGATAGTATCCCAGGAGTTGGTCATCCTCCAGCCCGGTCAGTTTGAAATGGTAGTCGTCGATCGGGACATACGCCATGCCGGCCTTGGCGATAAACCGGGGCATCTGCGGCTCCCAGACCCTCTCGGCAAGCCACATCCCCTTCGGTGTATACCCGAGGATCTCTCTGACGAACTTCGACATCTCGCTCACCTGGAGTACCCTGTCCTTTTCGGGAAGCACAGGAAGGATAGGTTCATAGAGTCCGCCGGAGAGGATTTCGACCCTTCTTTTTTCGACAAGCGTCCGAATAATATCGATAGCCTCGGGGTGGCGCTCCTGCATCCAGGCCAGGAGGTGTCCGGAATAGTGGAGGACGATCTTCAGGGCAGGATGGTCAAGGAGCGTTTCAAGAAAAGGCAGATAAGATTTCCGGTAGCAGTCCTCAAGGACATGGTCGAAGTTGCCGACCGGTTGGTGGTTATGAAAAGCGAGAATAAGATGAAGTTTCGACATTTTTCCTTTTCTT
>JAKAIZ010000078.1 GCA_021814065.1 Nitrospirota bacterium
GTCCCTCTCTCTGCGATCAGCCTTGCAGCCAGTTTTGTCGCCGACCTTGCGGCCACCGAGAGTTCCTGCGATGTCTGCCAGTTATGAAGGGCGTTGGTATTTACATACACGCCGTAAGCGAATTCTACAACCATCGCAGTGATGAGAGCGACGATCATCAGTGTAAGGACGAGGGCCATCCCGCGTTGTTCCGTAAAAGGTGAAAGGTGAAAGGTGAAAGGTTTCTTTCCCGGTCTCACAGCGTCCCTCCGATCATCGGCCTGACTGTTTCGAAGAGGCTGACAGGCCTGTTCTTGATCATGGCGGTGATCGTTATCCTGATTTCTATGGGAGGGTTTCCGGTTTCGCTTGTGTCCCATGTCTTGACCCATTTATCGCCCTGTTTAACCTCCACCGTAAAGGAGTCGACCCCTTCGATAAGATCGACGCCCTTTACCGTGTCGTCGGGCTTATAGGGGTTTCCCATTTTCTTGTAAAGCGTGAGCACGCCGTTTTTCTCCTCGACATAATACGATATCGCCGAAAGACCGTATGTCAGCGGGGAAAAGGCGGTGAAGCTGAGACGCGATGTCTGTTTGCCGTAAATGTCCCTGTCTTCCAGCCTGAAGAAGGAGTGTGTGTTCGTCTGCCGGTATAGGAGGGCCTCCGTTTCCCTGCCGATCACGTCGACGGCGTTCCTGCATTCCTGGAGCTTGATCAGCGACTCGTCGAGCCCGTCTATCGCCTTTTGAGAGAGGAAAAATGTGCTGTAGAGCGCCGTCAGGATGATCGCGAGAAGGGCGGTCGCGATCAGCAGCTCAAGGAGCGTGAATCCCTCCTCGGTATTGAGAAATGGCTTGAAAATCTTCATAGGGTCTTTTCGATAAATTCGCAGAACTTCACGTTTTCCTTCCCGTTGACGACGGTCACCAGGATCTCCGAGATGCCGGGATAGGGAGATGCCTTTATCTCGGTAGTATAGTGATATGCGCCGTATGGAGCCGGGAAATCGCCTTTCGTGGACGCAGGGCTCGTCTCGATTTCGTGGAGCTTGTTTTTGGCGAGCATCGTGGCTATGGTAAGGGTCTCTTGCCGCTCCGCTATGCCGAGATGATAATTGAGCGAATAGAGCAGGGTGATCAATAACCCTCCTATGATCGCAAGCGAGATCATAATTTCGAGAAGCGTGAAGCCCTTTCTCGCAAAAGGCGAAAAGTGAAATATGAAAAAAGCGGACGACTTTTTCATTGCTGCCAGCCCTCTGCGACCTTCACCCGGCCGCTGACCGGATTGATCGACACAGTCATTTCCTTTTCATCCTCCAGCAGGTGCAGCGCCATATATTCCCGAATTCCGAGGGGCCCGAAAAAAACGGTCACCTCACCCTTTTTCACTTCTCCCCTGGACTGTAGCGCGACGCCCCTGAGGCTCCGGACCTTTTCCGATTTTTCTCCGTCAGGCCCTTTCCACGAGAGCTCTCCTTCCCCCAGGTCGAATTTCAGCGGATAGGTCTCTTTTGCGGATATTGCGTTGTCGTTGAGATATCGCAGAAGCGATGCCGTCTTTCTGGCGTCGGACCTGATTTTGCCGCCCGAGCCATAGAACGCTGGAAAGATGAGTGACGCCATCAGGCTGATGATGAAGATGACTACGGCAAGCTCCAGGAGGGTAAACCCCAATCTTGTGAAAAGTGAGAAGTGAAAAGTGAAAGGTGAAGACGAAGACCTTCTCATTCTTTGCGCTTCCCCACGTCGATCTTTACCACCACTGGAGGCCGAATGCCTCTAATGGCTTTTACTGCATGTCCCAGCTCTTGATGTCCGCATCCTTCCCTTCGCCGCCTTCCTTCCCGTCGTTTCCGTAAGTCAGGATATCGAAGTCGCCGTGGATGCCGGGCGAAACGTAAACATACGGGTTTCCCCACGGATCGAGAGGGATCTTCTTCTGTTCGAGATATCCGCCTTCCCGGTACTTTTCGGGGACCTTTCCGGTCGCCGGCTTTTCGATCAGGGATTCGAGTCCCTGTTCAGTGGTCGGATACTCGCCGTTGTCGATCTTATAGAGTTTGAGCGCGGTCTCGAAGTTCTTTATCTGGACCTTGGCGTCGGCGATCTTCGCATCGTCGGTCCTCCCCATGATCTTCGGGGCCACAATCGCCACGAGGAGGCTGAGGATAAAGACGACGACGATGATCTCAAGGAGGGTGAAGCCCTCGCTGCCCCTTATTACACTGCGGGAGAAGGCCGCTTTTTTACAGTTGCACCTTTTATTCATGCCACCTCCGAAGGGTTGTATGAAATACCTGAAACACTTCTTATCTTCCGAGTCTTAGTATACAATATTTCCATGCGTATTTTAAAAAGAGCACGCACCCGCAGGAGATGAGGTCTGCTTCTTCCGGCAAGGTGATCGGTCTGCCGATCGGGAATGCGGTCCTGAAATAAAAAAATCCCCGGGAAAAGATATTCAGCCTTTCCCGGGGACGAGGGAAATACTATACAGCTAGAATAGGAACTGGAGCATCGCGGTATACGTGTTAAAATCCTTCGTGTCAGTCGTTTCCTTGCTGAAGTTGTTGTTCGAGTATTCGAGCGATATCCTCAGGTCCTGCCCTTTCAGGAGATAGTTCACTCCGACGCCGGTCCATTTGATCTTCTGGTCGAATACGCCGGAGAGTTCCGCGAACTTCCACTCCTCGTAGCGGCCGTAAACCTGTACGTTACCCGGCCCGACTTTCATAGGCAGCATGTATCCTGCCTTTGCGTACCACCCGTTCTTCTCCCCGTTGAGGCCGATGCTGCGGGAATCGGGATCGGCGCCCTTATAAGCTTCGTCGAAATCGGTCTTCAGGTATGCTGCAGAGAGCGTGAACGTTCCCGAAGAGGTGGGATACTCGAAGAAACCGTCGAAGGTCCATGCCGAATAGTCCTTCGGCATGGTCTTTGCAGTAAGGTTGGCATAGACGGCGTTCGGCTCGAACTGATAGCCTGCGCCGAAGGTGAGGACTTTCTTGGTGCCCAGATAAGTCCCGCGGTACACCAGGGAGGTTTCAGGGTCCAGGAGACTGACGTGCACCCTGCCGGTATAACGGAAATTACTCTCCGGGTCATCGCTGCTGTCATTGCCTTTCATAGCGGCAAGCCTGTACTGGACTTTCGCATCCAGAATGTTGCCCCAGAGGACGACCCCGTAATCGCGGTTGGCGCGGGGCAGGTCCGTATAGTCGAAGAGGGAGCGGTCGATGCTCAGGGGGAAGAAACAGCCCTCGTTCTGTTCCCTTATCAGAGGGTCTTTGGTAAGCCCGACGCGGAGCCTGAAGGCGTCCGTCCAGTCGGCACGCAGAAAGGCATCAAGCACGTCGAAATTGTGGAAGGGGGTGTCGGTTTCTGCGATGCCCATGATCCTGTTTTCCCCCTGGTGCTGTACCGCAAAGACAAAGCCGTAAGTGTCGGTCACCTGGCCTATGAAGGAGAGCCTGTTCCTCCGGAAATAGATGTCATTGGTGGTGCTGTCGCCGGAGGCGCCTGAGCCTGTATCTCTTGACTGAAGATACAGCTGCATTTCGTAATTAATCAAAAGCCAGGAATTTTCGCCAAATTTGATCACCGGCCCTGCATGGGCGGTCCCGATTCCGGAGAAGACCAAGAAAGAGACGATTAATAATAGAAACCCCATTGTTCTTTTGAATATTTTCATTCACATCTCCTTATCTGTCATGTAGATTTACAGCAATACACAGCGCGATACCGAGCTCAACAGCCGCATTCGTAAGGATCCAGGTATTTGAGCCGCGGCTTCTTAGCCGGCGTACACTTTTCTTTGTTCTCGCCGGAGTTTTCCTGCCGCACTCCTTTTCCCGCGCCCTTGTCTTTTTCGGTTCCCTGGGCAGGCTGCTCCTTCTGAGTTCCCTTTTTAGGTGCTTGCTCGAAACCGCTCTTCGACCCCATTGCGCAAGCCTTGTTCTGACCCGAAGCCGATAAGCAGACAGCGAGCGTCAGCAGGAAACCGAAAAAGAAAGTGTGCTTCGGCATAGGTCCTTTGTCAATATCCCGGGGCAACGAGTGATCCGCCCGGGGCGCTGGTGCCGCCGCCACAGATCGAGGAGTCGGTGACATTGACCATGTCTGCCCGAAGCGCATAGGAGTTTGCTCCTGTCAGCTTGTACACGAGCTTGCCCGCCTCCTTGTTGTAAGTTATAGCTTCGGATCGAGAGGCAAGGTCCGTTCTCCAGGGAGAATCGGTGGCCAATGCCCCGTCTTCCGTCTGATCCGCCATCTGGCCCCATTCTATCCATGCCCCGTCGTAGATCTTCGCCGGCCAGCCGAGCACACCATCGAGAGCGAGGAACGTGATCGCCGCCCTGTAACTTGTACGGCAGTAGGAATAGGACATCGTCGAACTGCTCGCGCCTGCGGCGTTAAAGAGGGAGATGAGATCGTTTTTCGGCAGCAATCGTCCATCCGAACCCAGAAGGGTGGTATAGTTCTGGCTCACGGCGGTTCTTACATGGCCCTCGAAGGCAACGTATCCGCCGGACGCTCCCGTCGGTCCCGCAGTACTTCCCGCAACGCCGTTATATTCATTCGGCGATCTCGCATCGAGGACCACGGTCTTCGGGTCATTGTCTTCGGCCACCGTGATCATCTCGGCCAACGGAGCCCTGAACCGGTCGCTCTGGGTCTGAAGCTGACAGACGCTATAGGTCGATGCCGGTGGCGCAGACGGGACAGTCGTGTCAAGCGTAAATCCCGCCTTTGAGTAGGTGTCGTTGAAGCCGTCGAGGACCCTCAGCCTTTCCTTCGGGAACCCCCAGTAGCGGAAGTTGAAGTAGGCCCGTCCGAGCGCCATCAGGTTGCCGGCGCCGGAGTCCGTGGTGAAGACGATCACGGTCTTTTCGTCGACACCGGTCCGCTGGATTACGTTGTCCATTATTGCTTTTGTAGCCACGTCTGAAACAGTGTCGCTTACGCCGTCGCTTCGGGTCGCGCTCACGTCCGTGTTGGAATCCATAAGATATGCGCCAGGAACATGCCCTTTAATATAAGCCGCTTGGGATGTTACGTCGAACACGACCACCTTTGTATAACCGTATTGGTCAGTCCCATATCCCTTGGTTATCCACCCGTTGAGCGTCTCAGGCGAGATGAGAACGGACGTTGATGTCGCCTCTACCGTCGGGTCGCTATAGCCTCCTCCTCCGCAGCTGTAGAGATAAAAAGATATCGATACCAGCAAGATCGATATCAAGAGAAGTGATAAACGATTCTTGTTGCCTCTTATAAAATTCATTCTTCCACTGCCTCCCTTGTCAAGTTTTCAGTGAACGTTAACGATGCGCCTCTACAATGGTAAGTTTCCCAACACCTCCTTTCGACTGAGTTTCGCCGCGCTGCAGATATCCTCTACGCTCGAAAATGTAAAAATTGCCCACGGAAACCGGCATGCATGTATCATAGATCGCTTCTTTTTTTGTGAAGAAGGAAAGTGCCGACGGCCATAATTTTTCTCTATCGTCACCATGCCGCCATGCGCGAGAAGGCAATTGCATTTAATGATTTTGCACTGTCGGCAGACGGCTGTCAACGTGTAATTATAAATATGAGATGAGGTTAAATCGCGGTTTTACAAGACGTGAAGCTGAAACTTTAGCTTACTGTATAATGCGCAGCGGGTTTAGTCCCCGCTGCGCTGGAGGATCGATCATTCTGTTCATTTCATTTCCAGCTTTTTGATCTCTTCAAGGAGTTCCCCCTCGTGTATGACTCCTTTTTTCTCGAGGAGGTTGATCAAAGCCTCAAGCGTGTAGGGTGACTTTATCGAAGCAGATGAAGGGGCTTCTTCGGCCGCTATCGCCGTTGCAGCCTTGGGACCCTCCGCGGCTGCCTCCCGGGTGGCGGTCGCCGCATGCCTGGCCGGGGACTGCGAGGAAGTCTCGAGTTTCGTGACCGGGGCCTTTCTGATCTCCTCTTTCGCCTCGCTCTCAGGAGTGCTCGGGGACAATATCTTGATGTTGCCTGTCTTGGGGCCCTCCGTGGCTGCCTCCCGGGGAGCCGTCGCCTCATCCCTGGCCGGGGACTGCGAGGAAGTCTCGAGTTTCGTGACCGGGGCTTTTCTGATCTCCTCTTTCGCCTCGCTCTCAGGAGTGCTCGGGGACAATATCTTGATGCTGCCTGTTGAACTGCAGCCGAGCGCTGTAATCATGAATGTGAGAATAAGTAATCTCTTCATTTCTGCCGTCCTCCTCTTTTGTCCAATCGCGGATACTACAGGGTACCATAAATAACTGAAAAACGGTGCATCCGGAGCAGGGAAAGACTATTTCACCAGCTGGTTCAGCTGGAACATCGGCAGGAGAACGGCGAGAACGATGAACCCGACGAGGAGACCCATGATCAGGATCATTGAAGGCTCAAGCAGAGAGAGCGCCCGCTGGACCCTGCGCTCGAAGTCCTCTTCATAGGAATCGGCCGCCTTGCCGAGTATCTCGACGAGTGTGCCGCTTTTTTCCCCCGTCGAGATCAGTTGCAGGAGCACGGGGGGAAACCCTCCGAGCGACGTCGAGAGCCGCGCGCCCTCGGCGACCCCCTGGGCCGCCTGCATGATTTTTTCTTCGATCACTATATTGCCGGTCGCCTTTGCCGAGAGTTCGAGCGCTTTGATCATGGGCAGACCGCCTCCGATAAGGAATCCTAGGGTCCTCGCGAACCTGCCGAAGTAGAGGCTCTGAAGGACATTGCCGGGAAGCTTCAGCCGCATGGCATCGAGAAAGCGGCCGTGCCTTTGACGCAGCCTTCTCGCCGCCAGTATGAGCGCAACCGCGATGATGACGAGCAGCCACCAGTAATTCACAAACAAGTTGCTGATCGCAATCAGCACGACGGTGATAAAGGGAAGGGCGCTTTTGCTGTTTTCGAAAATCCTGACGATCTTCGGCACGACGAAGGTGAAGAGGAAGGACAACACGACAAAACCGACCGATGCCATGAAGATGGGATATATCATGGCGGTGCGGAGTTTCGCCCTGAGGGAAGCCTGCTTCTCGAGAAAATCTGCGACCCTGATCAGGACTTTGTCGAGCGTGCCGCTCTGCTCGCCTGCGGAAACCATGCTGACATAAAAGTCCGGGAAGAGGCCGGAGTGGGCCTCCAGGGCCCTCGAGAGACTGGCCCCGGCGGAAACGTTCTCCCTTATCGCCACCAGAACCGACCTCCAGAACCCCGTGTTCTCTTCCGAAAGAGAGCGGAGCGCGTCTATGAGCGGCACGCCAGCAGACAGGAGCGTCGAGAGTTGTCTCGTTAGGTAGGGCAGCAGCGCATCGTCTGATTTTACCGAAAACCAGCTTTTCCCCTTTTCGCGGAGTGCGCTTATGTCTTTGGGATAGACACCGAGGGCCTTGATGTTCGCGAGCGCGTCCTGCAGGCCATCGGCTTCGATCGTGCCTGCTGCCTGGGTCCCGTCCGTCTTGTAGCCCTTATAGTGAAAAATCGGCATTTCAGAACGCTACAGGATCAGCTTTCGACAAAGTCATTCTGCGTCACCCGCAGGACTTCCTCGACCGTCGTAACGCCCTTCATGACCTTTTCGAAGCCATCGGCCCTCAGCGTCTTCATCCCCAGCGAGACAGCTGCGCTCTTTACGCTCTGCGAATCGATCTTGCCTGATATCATCTGCCTGACCGAATCAGTGATGATCAGTGTCTCGAAGATCGCGGTCCTTCCCAGATAGCCCTTGCCCAGGCATTTGTCGCACCCCTTGCCCCTGTATATAATGGATCCCCCGTCTTTCGGGAGCAGGGAAGAATTCGAGAAATAGGACCGCTCCGTGTCCGAAGGGGTATAAGGTTCTCTGCAGTGGGGGCAGATGACTCTCACCAGCCGCTGCGCCACGACGGCCATCAACGAAGATGCGACGAGAAAAGGCTCGACCCCCATATCGATCAGCCTTACGATGGCCGAGGGCGCATCGTTCGTATGCAGAGTGCTCAGCACGAGATGGCCGGTGAGTGATGCCTGTATCGCGATCTCCGCGGTTTCGACGTCTCTTATCTCTCCGACCATTATGACGTCAGGGTCCTGCCGGAGTATCGAGCGGAGACCCGAGGCGAAGGTCAACCCGATCTTCGGGTTGACGTGGATCTGTCCTATCCCTCTGAGCTGATATTCGACAGGGTCTTCGACGGTGATGATATTCTTCTCTTCGGTATGGACCCTGTTCAGCGCCGCATACAAGGTGGTGGTTTTGCCGCTTCCCGTCGGGCCGGTAACCAGTATGATGCCGTTTGTCCTGGTCAGGAGCTCTTCGAGCCTCTTCTCGTCTTCGTTGCCGAGTCCGACCTCCCAAAGCCCGATGAGTCCCTGTTTTCTGTCGAGCAGCCTAAGGACCGCGCGCTCGCCGAAGGTGGTCGGGATGACCGATACCCTGATGTCGATGTCGCGGCCGCCGATAAGGAGCCTTATCCTGCCGTCCTGGGGAAGCCTCTTCTCGGCGATATCGAGGTCCGCCATGATCTTCACGCGGCTGATGAGCGCGTCCTGGATGATCTTGGGCGGCGTGAGCACGCGGTGGAGTATCCCGTCGACCCTCATCCTCACTTCCAGCTCCTTTTCGTACGGCTCGATATGGATATCGCTTGCCCGTTCCTTCACCGCCTGCTGGAGGATAGCATTGAGGAGCCGGATTATCGGCGCCTCCTCGGTGAGTTCAAGGATGTCCCGTGGTTTTTCAAACTCGGTTGCGACCGCTGAGAGGTCTTCTCCGGTGATGTTGTCCATGATGTCTTCGGCCGACCCGACCTGGCCGTAAAACCTGTTGATCGCGTCTATGACTACGCCGGCCGGAGAGTGCAGCGGCATCGCGGAGAGACTGAAATGTCTTGCGAGCTCCCTGAGTGCGAGGACGCCCTTTTCATCAGCGACCGCCGCGAGGAGACGTCCATTTTCCCTGCGGAGGGGCATGCACATATTGGCCTTCGCGAAGGCGTGAGGGACTTCCTTGATGAGCGCGAGTTCTACATCTTCGTCGAGAATGACCGGGACGGTTTCCATTGGCCTGCTACTGTATCTTGAGGGTATAATTCGGCTCGGCGTACAGGACATCCGGCAGGGCCGAGAATTCCCCGACCGCATCTTCGACGGACTGCCCCTTTTTCAGCTTAAGAAGATACACCCTGAGCTTCTCCATGTATTGCAGTATGCCCGCACCGTGCTGGGATATGATCGCGTGCGCCTTCTCTTCAGGGACGTCGTCCCTGAACTTCACGAGGATCTCCCCCTCGGCGAACCTGTTATTCTTCACCGCAAACTCCATCTGTTTTTTCTCGGTAATCTGAGCGAGCCTTGCCGGTTCTTTAATGATATGCGGGTTCAGGAATACGAGCAGGTTTGTTTTGTTCTTCGTGACGTTCTTCGTCTTGAAGAACCAGCCGAGGATAGGGATGTCCCCGAGGACCGGCATCTTGGTGACGGTCTCCTCGTCATTTTCCTGCATCAGCCCGCCGATGACGACGATCTGGTTGTCCTTCACGACCACCGATGTCTTTGTGGAGCGCTTGGTGATCGTGGGGCCGAGACTGACGGTGAGCGCATCGGACTGGTTCTTCACCTGCGATATCTCCTGATAGATATCCAGTTTGACGTGGTCGCCTTCGGTTATCTGCGGCGTGATCTTCAGGATTATGCCTACGTCCTGCCTCACGATAGAATTGACAATCCCCGATACCGGTGTGACTCCGGATGAGCTCGATGTGACTCCCAATGCAGACGTCGTCTGGCTCTGAGATACAAACGGCACGTTTTCGCCGACCAAGATCTCCGCCTCCTTATTGTCTGAAGTCAGCAGTTGGGGCGACGAAAGGACGTTTACAGTGTCATGGAAATCGTTAAGGCTGAAAAGTGCGGCAAATCCCGGGACCGTAAGTAGATTTGTACTGACTGTTCCGTCACTGTTGGTCGTGGTCAAAGGGACGGTGAGGAAATTCCCGAGTCCTCCCACGCTGGCGCCCTGAAGTCCCTGCAGGATGTTCTGGAAAGTGGTCTGATCTATTGTTCCGAACCCCCCTATCGCAATAGGTTTTCCGTTCTGCGTGGCAGAGGCCCTCCACTGAGTCCCAAGGCTCCGCAGTTTGTCTATCGAAAATTCGACGATCATCGCCTCGACATAGACCTGCCTCCTTCTCTTGTCCAGCTGCTTGATTATCTGAGAGAGGTTCTGGTAATCCGCCGGCGACGCTACGACGACAAGCGAATTCGACGCCTTGTCCGCGGTGATGGTGATCCCGCCCGCGGCCTCGAAAGGCGTCACCGGCGTACCCGCCGCCCCAGCAGGTTTCTGTGCCTGTGTTCCTTTGATCATACCTTCAAGCACCTTGGAAAGTTCGGTAGCGTCCGCGTTTTCGAGGAAGTAGACGTTTACCCTTCCCTGCGCCTCAGGCGCGGGTGTGTCGATAAGAGGGATAAGCGCCTTCATCGACTCCCTGACGCTTCTGTCGCCGAAGAGGATTACGGCGTTGAGGCGGGAGTCGGCAATGGCCGTCGCGCCCTCCGCTGCCGGCTGTCCAGGGACAGTTCTTGCCCTTGCCTTCCCCATGCCTTCGTTGAGAACCTTGGCGACCGTGTCCGCGCTTGCGTGCCGTAGGGGAATGACTTCCGGCATCTCGGTCAGGTAGGGCTTGTCGATAAGTTCTGTGAGCGACAGTATCTTGTCCACATTTGTTCCCGAATCGATCACGAGCAGGAGATTCCCGGGACCGAACACCGAGATGCTGCCGTCTTTAGAGACGAGCGGCTGAAAAAAGTGCAGCGCGTCCTCGGCCGAAACGGACTTTAATGTGATGAGTCTCGCGACGTAGCTCTCGTTGACCGGCGCGCCTTCGGTCAATACACGAAGCCCCTGTTGTTTGGCATCTGCCGAAGGGACTATCTTGTATGCTTCGACGCCCGAGGGGACGACGGTGAACCCCTTCAGTTCCAGTACCGAGGTAAAAAGGTTAAAAGCCTCATCGATAGAGAGCTTCGATGGCGCGATGATCGTGATTTTCCCCTTGACCTTCTCGTCGAAAATGAAATTTTTCCCGGTGATCTCGCTGATGAATTTTGTGATGACCGGGAGGTCGACGTCGACGAAATTGAAGGTCACGTTATTCGCAGATTTTTTTGTTTCCGGCGCATCAGCGGCAAAGACCGTGCGGCTGCAGAGGGCCATGACGAAGAGCAAGAAAAGCAACGCAGCGGCAGGAAGGCGGAGAAACGCGGGTTTCATGTAATTTTTCATTGTGTAAGTATATTAGTAAAAATGCATTGCCAGGTCAACCTGCGGCCCGCGCATCATTCTTCATCTGATCTGATAGGTCATCGTCAGCCTCTCCCCGTGTCTTATAATATCGAGCTGCGCCCTGTCGATCCCTTTAAGCGAGGTGATCGCCTGCAGCGCCGTGTCGGGGCTGGACATGGTAAAGTCGTTGATCCTGAGAAGGACGTCCCCGTTTTGGAGTCCGAG
Source organism: Nitrospirota bacterium (assembly GCA_021814065.1). Taxonomy (GTDB): domain Bacteria; phylum Nitrospirota; class Thermodesulfovibrionia; order Thermodesulfovibrionales; family UBA6898; genus Sulfobium. The sequence continues at coordinate 11,473 of JAKAIZ010000078.1, forward strand.
ACTCTGGTAAATGCCGCCCGGTTTTATTTCCCGCATGGTGAAGCCTTCCTGTCTTCCATTGACGATGTTCGGGACGAACCTGGCGTCCGTCATGAGCTGGTCAGGCCGCGAGAGCGCCTGCTGGACCTGTTGCTGATCGATCACAAATGAGGTGCTGCCGGTCCGCTTGCCCAGGGGCACAGGAGAAGGGATGCCGGGGCGGACTTCCCTCACTACCGCCAGGTCAGTAAAGGGGACCTCCATTTCTTTTCCGCCGGAACGTATCACTACGCTGTTTTTTCCGACCTTCATCAGCGTGCCGAGGCCGAACACATTATCGCCGATTTTGAATATGTCCTGCCTGCCGGTCTTATCCGAAAAGATCGCGTAGCTGAGTTTCTTCCTTCCCGCTATGGTGCCGATCAGGGAAAGGTCTGTCTGAGAAATCGACGGCCCGGACGAGGCGGACAATGGAGTGAGTTCACCGGCGGAAAAACCGAACGGGTTATGCCTCATCAGCGAGGCATAATCCTGCAATTGATGCCTCATAGGGGGTGGTGCAGCGCCTTCCGGCATGCGATCGGGGCCTTTGCGGGAAAGCGCTAGCGACAGCGCGTCTCTCACAAAAAAAAGTGCCGCGGAAAGCAGGAGCAGTGCGATGACGATATTGATCAATAGGAGTGCATTCCGGCTCCTGAGGAGGCGGTCTATGTCCTGATATTTCATTGACATAAGAAAAATAACAGAAATTCCGGAAGAAGTCAAAAATAGCCGCCGGACAACCGCTAAATCCCATGGCAGTGCGTGCAAAGGTGTCCGGAAACAGAGATTTTTTGATATGATTTCCGCCGGGGGCGATGTGAAATGATCGCGGCTGCGGGAAGGGAATATTGTCGAAGGCCTCTATCGTTTTTTTTGTCCGATATTCAGTCGACGTAAACTTCACGTATTCCACCCGATTCCTTTGTAATGACGATCTCCTTCATATCATGGTTCCTTAAGTATGTGCAGATATGCATAATAGAGGAGGAAAAAACCATATGCCACGAACATCTCAATAAGGAGGGAGATATGAGTAAGTCGTCCCGATTCGTTACCGTCTCGCTATGTCTTCTTACGGCAATGTTTCTTCTGGCAGGTTGCGGGGGCTCAGGAGGGGATCGGCCTTCTTCGGCAACTAAGGTCGGTTCCGCAACGTGCACTGATGTCTGCCACGCATTTACCGCCGACATCACAGGAACACAGATCGCCGCAGCCTGGGCGAACACTCCGCATACACTCGACGGCGGTGTCCAGTGCGAGGACTGCCACGGTCCTGCCAGTCTTCACCAGGGTGTCGGTCCGATTCCTTTCCCGAATCCGCAGGCTGCGCAGTGCGAAGTCTGCCACGCCGACAAGAAAGGGTTTGACAGTACGATCCATGCGAACTTAAATCCCTATAACGGGACAAACCTCAGTTCATTCACCGGACCGGACAAATTTTTCTTCGAGGGAGATGCCCTTAACAGCGGAACTGCTGCGATAATGGGGGTGCCGGAATTTTTCCCTGATGGGAAAACTCCGGTTACCCACGCGCAGCATATCGAAGAATGCTCGAGGTGCCATAATCCCAACCAGAGGTTTGAATACACTAATGGCGATGCGAGTGGCGACCTGGTCAAGCCTGATCCCAACAACATGCCGGATCCGCCGAATATAACCTGTGCAGGTTGTCACGACGCGCACCAGCCTGAAGCCAAGGTCAAAATCGCACAGAGAAATGACTCTGTTGGATATCCTGTTTTCAGGAAGTTCTTTGTCAACGCCACGGGCGAACAGAATGATAATATCCCTGGTACTCAGATGGCCGCCTCGATCTATCAGCCGAACGGCGCTGTCCAGCCTGACGGCTCGGTGGATTACACAAAAGTCATTGGAAGAAACAACGAGATCAACCCGGAACGGCTCTGCGCATCCTGCCATACAAAAGGGATGTATAAGTACAGCCGGCTTGTAACTCACCAGAGTGATGTTTACACACAGTGGCTCAAATCCGGCCATGCGGACAGGAACGCGCCGCCATTTGCAGAGTTCTCCGCAAACCCGCCAGCCTATACCAATGAGGCGACAGGCATGCCTTACGAGATCGGTACTCACCGGGCTACGTGGCCTTTTGATATGGCCCTTACAACTGCGGGAACAACCGCCTCCGCATCCCAAAATGGAGGCTACATACCTGAAGGGTCTACCTCCGTGGCCAATGCTCATTCATGTTATAAGTGCCATAACGGCATCGGCTCCCTTGCGTGGCAGGACAACCTGCAAGGGACTTCTCAGGCCCAAGTGATCTTCGGCGATGTGACCGTCACGTGCATCACATGCCACGACTCTCATCAGGACGCATCAGGTCAAACTATGAACACGCGCAGGCCGGCCATGATGACGAATTATTCCGCCAACGGCCTTACCATACAGGGCAACTTCTTCCTGGACAAAACGCCCGTTCCTCTCGACAAGACCGGCAATGGAACGATCTGCATCTTTTGCCACCAGGGAAGGGAGAGCGGACTGACGCTCTATAAAGCGAGGCTGGCCCCCGGCGCTACGATTGCGGGCAGTAATTTTTTCAATCCCCATTATCTGGGCACCGGTGCGATGCTCTGGGGTGTAAACGGCTATGAATACGCGGACAAGTCTTACAGCGCAAATTCAGCCCATCAGAGCGCAAATTGTCCGACCTGCCATATGGCCAATTCCACAGCTGACAACGAAATCGGCGGACATACCTGGAGACCGAACAGGGCTTCCTGTAATACTTCGAATTGCCATGCCGGGTTAGGAGAAGTTGCTGCCAAGCCGGGCTCTGTTTTCCCGGATGTTGATAATTACAGGTCCGCAGAGGATACTCACAACTACACAGGCGAACCCGGGGGTGCTTCTCTGTCCATTGCAGATTCGATAAGGGTGCTGCAACAGAAGATCATCGCCTTGCTCCTGACACAGGGGATTGAGTATGACGATGTCAATTACCCGTACTTTTTTCAGGCCGGAAAGACGCACGTGAGTGATAACGGGTTCAAGGCATGGACTCCGGCTGTCTACAAAGCAGCCTTTAACCTCTCCTTTGCGGTGAAGGGACTCCCTGCGGAGGGAACTTCCCAGGCAAACGTGCCTAACGCCTCTGCGGCTGTGCACGACTACAAGTACATCATCCAACTTCTGCTCGATGGGTATGAGGATCTGACAGGCGCTCCTCTGGCTGGCGCATTCAGGCCTGCGGGGACAAGGCCTGCAACCGTTTACGGTCCGGGGCAGTAATTATTTTCAGCATTTTTTGCATAGTAAAAGGCCCCGGATTTCTCCGGGGCTTCTTTTTGAGGGAGATTGAAAGACCCTGTTCGCCCGCAAATACCATCCTGGTCCGGCATCTTTTCCTAATGATTTCAAAATATTAGCAGTGGATAGAGGTCAAAGTAAGGCTACGATCATAACTGCCATAATTTTCTGAATACCCATGCGAAAAAATTTTAACAATTTTTCCCTCCCCGGGTATTGACTTGCATAGTATTAGTGACTAAACTTTGTTCGAAAAGTTCAGTTTATGACTTTTGACCAGGGTTAAGCACTGAGATGTACTGAAAGGAGGTATTAGAATGTTCGTTCCTCCATAGAGGATGAAGATAAAATATCCGGTTCCCTGAAAAATTCAAGAAAACATATTTTTGGAACCATGAAAGGAGGGCTAAATGCGGTGTATTTTTCGAAAGTCGTTTATTTTTTCGATCGTGCTTTTGACTTTTTTGCTTGCGTCAGCCGCAGTCCACGCTGAGCCGCTGAGATTCACGTCTTCCAGATC
>JAKAIZ010000260.1 GCA_021814065.1 Nitrospirota bacterium
TGACGAAGTCGGTGTTTCGACGGGCCTCGCGTGGACGGAAGCCGGAGGAGACATCATCTACATCGAGGCAACGACTATGATGGGAAAGGGGCATCTGACCCTGACGGGGCAGCTGGGAGACGTCATGAAAGAGTCGGCACAGGCGGCGCTCAGTTTTATCCGTTCCAAGGCGATGACCCTCGGGATTAAGGAAGATGTCTTCGCGAGGGTGGATATTCACGTGCATGTCCCTGCAGGCGCCATCCCGAAAGACGGGCCTTCCGCAGGGATTACTATTGCTACTGCGCTGGCATCGGTGCTTACCGGCAGGCCGGTCAATAAGAATATCGCGATGACTGGTGAGGTGACCCTGCGGGGTAGGGTACTGCCGATAGGCGGGCTTAAGGAAAAGACGCTTGCCGCAAAGAGGATGGGGATAAAGACGGTAATCATCCCCAAGAGGAACAAGAAGGACCTGGAAGAGATCCCGCGCTACATTAAGAAAGACATGGAATTTGTCTTTGCCGAGACCATGGACCAGGTATTGAAGACCGCGCTGAGACCGGAGAAGAAATCGCCGCTGAAGCGAAAAAAATGACGGGCATCGAGAGGCGATGAGGCTTTCCGAAAAGGGGGAACTCGCCCTCGTGGAAGCGCTCGGGAGAAGATTCACAAAAAAAGTACCCGGCGTCGTTCTTGGCATAGGTGATGATGCGGCGGTGGTGAGACCGCGTGGCGGCAATCTGCTCCTGACGACCGACATGATGGTTGAAGGAGTGCATTTCGATCCGGCCTGGATTACCCCTTTTCAACTCGGGTTCAAACTCGTATCGGTCAACGTGAGCGATATTTATGCTATGGGCGGCAGGCCGGATTACCTCCTGCTGGATTTTGCGGCGCCTGGGGATTTCGATGCAAAACACTTCCAATCTTTTTTCCGCGGACTTGAAGAGGCATCCAAATTATACCGTCTTAGTCTTGTGGGTGGTGATATATCGTCGGCGGACAGGATTATCCTCTCTGCGACGATCATCGGCTCGGCAGCCAAATTTGTCACCCGGAGCGGGGCCCGCCCCGGCGACCGCATCTACGTTACGGGATGTCTCGGAGACGCCGCCTGCGGTCTTCTCATACTGAAAAAAATAGGGAGGCCGGTGGAAGTGGAGAAGGGCAAGCGCACTGAATGCGGACCAGGGTGGGCTACGGTGGGACCGCTCATAAGGAAGCATGTCATGCCCCTGGCAAAAAAACCCGGCAGTTTTATGAAGAGTGCTACATCGATGATGGATATCAGCGACGGCCTGTTTATCGACCTAAGTCGGCTCTGCAAGGAGAGCGGAACGGGTGCTAAGATATTTTATGAAAAGATCCCGGTATCGGACGAGTTGAGGGGGGCTTCGGCCTTTTGGGGGATGTCGGCGATAGACCTCGCCACAGGAGGGGGGGAGGATTATGAGCTTCTCTTTACCGCACCGCGTGACGAGAAAGTGGCCGCCGTCTGCATCGGCGAGATTACAAAACGCGGGATGCGCGCTGTCGACGAGAACGGGAATACGAATAAGATCTCGGCGAGAGGATATCAGCACTTTGCTATTTAAAGAGAGACTGCGGGAGATCCTGGCCGTTAAGGAACCGCCGCGCAAGGTGGCGACTGCGTTCTCGGTCGGCATCTTTATCGGGATGTCTCCGTTGATCGGTTTTCATACCCTTCTTGGCATTTTTCTGGCCTGGCAGCTGAAGTTGAACAAGCTGGTGACGCTGGTCGGCGTATATGTGACGAACCCCTGGACTATCGTGCCTATCTACACCTTCGGGACCTGGGTGGGTACGAAGATGCTGGGGGTCGAGCAGTTCATCCCGCCGATGGACTGGTCTCACATGACGTTGAAACTTCTCCTGAAAGAATTCGAATATCTCCTCATGCCGTTTATCGTCGGCAGCACCGTTGTGGCGGCGGTAGCTGCGGTGGTCAGTTACCTCCTCATATACTGGGCGGTGAAGAGGAATCGTGGCTAAGGTATATCTGCTGAGTCTCGGCTGTCCGAAGAACCTTGTCGACTCGCAGGGCCTCCTTAGGAAGTTGGGTGACAGGGGGATGGCCTGCTCCCCGTCGCCCGAAGAGTCGGACATTCTCGTGGTGAACACCTGCGGGTTTATCGAAGAGGCCAAGAGAGAATCGATCGAGGAGATTTTGAGGATCGCCGGCTTCAAAAAGAAGGGGAGGGATAAGAAGCTGATAGTATACGGATGCCTTGCAAAGAGATTCGGCGGCGAACTCCGAAAAGAGATCCCGGAGATCGATGCGCTGTGGGGCGTAGGCGCCGATGAGGAGATCGTCGGATATTGCGAGTCGCTCGGCCTGCCTGCGGTGAAGAATAAGGAGAAAAGGGCCGCGCCGGGGCTTGAACAGTCGCAGCCTTACGCATACCTGAAGATCGCGGAAGGCTGCGACAGGGGGTGCGCCTACTGCGTGATCCCGGAGATAAGGGGCAAGTTCAGAAGCAGGGACCCCGAAGATATCCTGGCCGAGGCTGAGGCCCTTGTCGGATCGGGAGCAAAGGAACTGATCGTGATAGCCCAGGACATTACCTCCTACGGGAAGGACTTGGGAGGATATGACCTGACGAGGCTGCTGAGGGAGATTGGGTCGATGGAGGGAGAGTTCTGGATACGTCTTCTTTACCTTTATCCGACCTCGGTCGATGAAGGCCTGCTTGAATTGATCGCCTCTGAAGAAAAGGTCTGCAACTATATCGATATGCCGCTTCAGCATTCCGAGGAGAAGATTCTGAAGCTTATGCGAAGGGGTGGAAGCAGATCATACTTCGAAAAGCTGATCAGAAAGATAAGAAGGGCCGTGCCGGATGTGAGCGTCCGGACGACGTTGATCGTCGGATTTCCGGGTGAGACAGACGAGGATTTCGACAATCTCTCCGAATTTGTCCGGAAGATGGAATTCGATCGTCTTGGGGCCTTCACATATTCGAGGGAAGAGGGCACGCCAGCGGCGAGGTTCAAGGGACAGGTGACGAAGCGAATGAAAACAGAGCGCTACCACAAGCTTATGGAGATCCAGTCCGCTATCTCTCTTGCGAAGAATAAAGCGCTTACCGGAAAGACCTGCAAGGCGATTGTAGAAGAGATCGACGGCGGGATAGCGGTCGCGAGACTATCTTCGCAGGCGCCTGAGATCGACGGGGTTGTCTTTCTCGAGGAGAAGGGGCTACGGAAGGGGACCTTTGTCGATATAAGAATTACCGAGGCCTTTGACTACGACCTGAAAGGAACGATCGTGAAATGAGAA
>JAKAIZ010000079.1 GCA_021814065.1 Nitrospirota bacterium
AGGGCATCTGGTGAACTCACTCCCCTCCGTGATCTGCGCCCAAGTCAAATCAATACCATTTGGAATAGATTTTTATGTGAGGCAACGTATATCATTTCGTATCGATTCTTATGTGAGGCAACGGGGAGGGGGACAACGAATGGAGACCTCCTGATGACACGTCCCCTGATTATTTTCTATCATAGTATTAAGTGGTGTCGCATGCGTACCCTTATCAGCATATTTGTCTTCTTGTTTCTCCTTTCATCGGCCGCCTCAGCAACCTCGGTCGTTGCAGTGCGGAATGACGACGAAATCGTCATAGGCGCAGACAGCAAAACCACACTTACCCCGGTAAGTGGCGCGGGAAAGCCGGAGAGCATCGCGAAATGTAAGATTGTGCAGACCGGAGACCTTTTCTTCGCGTCTGCCGGGTCCGCAGGCATCGGTCAGGCCGAGTTACGGGGATATGCCGATCCGGAGTACAACATGAAGGATGTAATTGCTCAAGGACTGAGGGGCAATGGGAATATCGCCGAGAGGGTCGGCAATCTGGAGCGGGTCCTTGTGGCGAACCTCACGCAGATTGCGGAAAAAGTGCGACAGGACAATGCCGCTTTCTTTCTTGAGAGGTTCGTCAAAAATCCGGTGCATACCGTTATCATCGTTGGGCCGGATGATGGGGAACTCGTGCTGATGGTAAGGACATTCAGACTGATCATCTCTCCTTCGGGTTCTCTGTCGTTTCAGATCGGGCGTTTTGCCTGTCCGGGAGATTGCCGGACATCCTTCATAACGATATTCGAGGGGCAGACCGGGGCGATAAGGAATTATCTGCAGGACCACGCATTATTTCTTTACTTTGCCGATCCTGTTGCCGCAGTCCGCGATCTGGTGGAACTGGAGATCTCGAAGGACCCTTCTTCTGTTGGCCCCCCTGTTGATATTCTGCGCCTGACGAAAAAAGGCGCCGAGTGGGTCCAGAAGAAACCTTTGTGCCCCGATATTCAAAAAACTTCCACCCCTTTATCTGCGCCACCGTCGTAGAGCACCTTATTAAAAAACTGCCTTCTAAAAGGCAGTGTGGAGAGACGCCGAGGGCCGTCTCCTGAGTCCGCAGACCATTTGGCATTCAAAAATGCGTTATGTCAAAATAGATCATCAAAAAAGTAATGAGAATTCGGGGAGGCATATGAGGATCATTTCTTTGCTTGGCAGCCCGCACGGGCTGAAGGGAAACACCGGCAGGCTTCTCAGCATCGTCCTTGCAGGGGCCGAGGCCGAGGGAGCAAAAGTCGAGGTCGAGATACTGAAAGGCGACACAGTGCTCCCCTGCCTGGGTTGCGACATCTGCCACAAGAAAGGCTACTGCGCGCAAAAGGACCGCTTCGAGCCGCTCAGGGAAAGCATTGCCGCAGCCGACGGCGTGGTGCTCGCCAGTCCTAACTATATTTTTAACGTAAGCGCCCAGCTCAAGGCGTTCATGGACAGGTGTTGCGGTGTCATCCACTGCATGTCCTTCTGGGGTAAATACGGGGCATCAGTAGTAACTTCGGGCGGGGGGGACGAAGAGCCTATCGCTGAATATATGAACCATTTTCTTCTCACCACCGGGGCGGTCCCTGTCGGTGCGGTTTCTGCACGCATGTCGGAAATGCCCGAGGGTGGTTTCACGGATAAGGTCGAAGAGAAGGCCCGGGAACTGGGCAGACGGCTGGTGAGCGCATGGCGCGCGTCGGAGGTGCCGCAGCCAGTACAGGAACAGCGGCAGAACTTTCGGGAACGGATGCAGGCGCTCATCACCTACCGGGGTCCCGAATGGCCTTATGAGTACGCATACTGGCAGGAGCAGCTAAAGGCAGAATAGGGGGTGTGACCGGCATATCGCGTCGTCGCGTCACCAGTACGAACTCGCCGTTCTTCCCGAACCTTTCCTTCCCAAAAAACTGCCCGCCCCCAGACAAAGACTTCCGGGTATCAAATCCTCCCGCTTGCCTCCTTTCCCGAGATGCAACGAGAGTCGTCCTCTCCGGAAGTGAGGTATGATAGGAGGGTATGACGCTGACGAAGGTGCTTTCGGTAAAAGATCTGAGGAAGGTTTACGGTCAGACTCTCGCCGTGGACGGTATTTCGTTCGACATCGGACATAATGAGATAGTCGGCCTCCTCGGCCCAAACGGGGCCGGCAAGACAACAACGATCAATATGGTCCTGGGTGTTCTCGAACCGAGTTCAGGGACAATCCATATAGAAGATATGGACATCGGAACCGACCGGTCACGGGCCCTCCTTCGCACGAACTTCGCTGCTGTCTACGCCCCTCTCCCGGGGAATCTGACAGTATTTCAGAACCTGCGGGTCTTCGGCCTCCTTTATGGGGTAAAGGACCTTTCGGAGCGCATCGAGACGCTCCTGCTGCAGTTCGATCTCAGCCGGTTTCGGAACGTCAAGTGCGGTTTGCTCTCCTCGGGGGAACAGACCCGCGTGGGGCTTGCCAAGGCGATGCTGAACAGCCCTCATCTTCTTCTGCTCGACGAGCCTACGGCGTCGCTCGACCCGGCAACAGCACGTGATATCCGGATGAAGATCCGCGACTTTGCCGCCCAAGGCGGTGTCGGAGTGCTCTGGACCTCGCATAATATGTACGAAGTCGCGGACGTCTGCGATCGGGTACTTTTTCTCTCTCGCGGGAAGATCCTGCTTGAGGGAGATCCGAAGACCCTCCCCCGCGAGCATGGCAAAGAGACGCTCGAAGAACTCTTCATCGCCGTGGCACGGGAACCGCTCACGCTGGGGGCAGGGGCATGAGTTTAGTCCGAACTGCAGCCATAGTGCTCCGTTATTTTTATCTGGTCCGCGGGAGCCTTTCACGCGTATTCCCGTTGTTCGCCTGGGTTGCCATCGACATGGTGCTCTGGGGGTTCATCACAAAATACCTTAATACCTTCACCTCGGCCGGCTTCAGCTTCGTCCCCAGGCTCCTCGGTGCCGTTCTCCTCTGGGACTTCCTTGTGAGGGCGATGCAGGGGGTGACGATCACGTTTTTCGAAGACGTCTGGTCCCGCAATTTCCTGAATATCTTCGCTACCCCGCTTTCCGTATCGGAGTATATAGGGGGGCTCGTGCTCTCTAGTATCGTGACCAGCGCGGTTGGACTCGTCGTGATGCTCGTCCTGGCAACCTCACTTTTCGGCCTCTCCTTCTTCGCTTACGGCATCATGCTCGTCCCCTTTCTTCTCGTACTCTTTCTCTTCGGCATCGCGCTGGGCATCTTAGGAAGCGGCATGGTACTTAGGCTCGGACCTGCTTCTGAGTGGTTCATATGGCCGATACCGGCCCTTATCGCACCGTTCGCCGGGGTCTTCTACCCGCTGTCGACCCTCCCGCAATGGATGAGGGATATTTCGCTTCTCTTGCCGCCCTCTTATGTCTTCGAGGGAATGAGGGCGGTCGTTTCCGGAGCCCCGGTTTCCGGCACCGCGCTGCTCTGGAGCGGATGCCTAACCGTCTTGTATGTCCTTTTCGCGTATTGGTTTTTCATACGCACATATCGTCGTGCGGTGCGGACCGGCCTGATAGCCCGTTACAGCGCTGAAACAGTAAGTTAATCCTTGTTATTAAGGACTTCCGGGTAATTCCAGACCTTCTCGCGGCAACATTACCCGGCTCCCTAAGAACACATCACCCCTTGGAGTAAGACATTATTCCAATTGTGGCAAAATCCCCGTTGGGTTATGCTGGAATCAGAAGAAGAGAAAAAAAAGAGAAAAGGAGGACAAGAAAATGTTAAAGCACAACGCAGGGACCAAGGTCGGAAAAGGGACATACTGGAACTTCTCGACGGGTGAACGGATCGACATCGCCACCGAGGGCGTACTTCCGGGCGGCAGAGAAACAGCCTACTACAGGCTCCCGGCCACCGGGATAGTGGCACTCGGGCCGGTCCTCGGACTGCTCTATGCAGCGTTTCTGCCCTTCATCGGGATCGCCATGCTAGTGAAAGTAGTCCTCCAGAAGGTGGCTTCCGCGGTGACGGCGCCGACTCAGAGGGCGGCATCTTTCGGCTGGAGGCCGAGCGAATCATACCTGGCCGGCAAGAAGAAGGGTGGTGCGGCAAAAAAGGACGAGGGCGGGGAGAGTCCCGGAAGCAAAGAGGGCTAGACCTCCCGCCGGACGCAAAAAAGGCCCCAAAAAAGGGGCCTTTTTTTTCACCTTCCCCCGCCTGCCGAATAGAAAGTCCGATATGCTATTATTCAAAGAAGAAGTGAAGATGGGCGTACTCATGAAGAAAAAGGACCTTGAATCAGCGCTGAGGAGGCTTGAAGCTGACCTTGAAGACCTCGAAGAGACGATGAGCTTCAATCTCTCTTACACTTCCGCCCATATCGGCGGGGCACAGGTAAGGAAAGACGAAGAAGCCCTCGGTGAGCTCAGGCAGGAGATCGCTCGGATCCGGACCCTTCTGAAGGCTTACGAATAATCTATAGCCTTGAGTCGATGGGGGTAAATATCGTCGCGCTCAGCGAAAAAGCGCTCGATCTCCGGCTCGAATGGAGCGGGGGGAGCTGCACGGCTGAACATGTGATCGCTATAGGGGCCGTTTTTAACGACTAAACCCGTCTCCAAAAAATCTTGTCAGGCCGCTCTCGCCTCGGGCGGCAAAATACGGTATCCTGTTAGCAGGAGGAACGCAATATGGAGCACAGGCATGAGTATGAAGCGGTATATCACCCCAACCCTTCGGCTGAGGCCAAGACTATCGGGATCAAGGCTGCGGAGATGAGAAGGTGCAAGACCTGCCAGAAGGTAATGCCTTTTGTGATGATAAAAAAAGACTGGGTCCCTCTATTCGAAGACCCCGAATCGTGCGAGGGGATACTTCTGGCGTAAGCAGTCTCATTTGCGAAAGACGAAATAGGAAACGGCTTTCACCTTAACTGAACTCCATCCGGATGTCAGGAACCCCGGCCACCCTTGCCCTCTTCATGAACCGGGAATACTTCTCTCTTGATAAACCCGACTGCTTTTTCGACTTCCTCCCTCATCTTCTCTTTTGCAACTCCTTTTTCGATATGGGCTTCGTCTCTGATCTTTCCGCTGCTGACCCCTTCGTCCCGGTATTTTTCGAGAAATCCCGCCGGGATCTCATCGGTTAGTTCCACACCGTTCATGATCGCCCATGCAAGCGTCCAGGCCTTCGCTACATTCGCGATGTCATATCCTCCGCCGCCCAGGGCCACAAGGCCCGGTGAGATGGCCTTAATCCTTCTCACCGCCTCGCAGAAACCATTATTGGTGTAATTCAGATGCGTAAGGGGATCTCCGGTGAAGGAATCTACCCCTAGCTGGGCGACCACTATATCAGGCCTGAACCTTTCAATAAGAGGATGCACGACTTCTTCGAACGCGTGAAGGAACAGCTCGTCGTCCGAGCAAGGAGGCATCGGCAGATTCACCGCGTATCCCTTCCCCTCTCCCTCCCCTGTCCCGGTCTCAAAGCCGCTGCCTGGGAACAGTGCCCGGCCTGTCTCGTGGATGGAGATCGTGAGGACTTTGTCTGTACCGTAGAAGGCGGCCTGGACCCCGTCGCCGTGATGCGCATCGATATCGATGTAGGCAACCCTCCTCCCTTTATTGAGAAGCGATTTGATTGCGATGACAGGGTCGTTGATATAACAAAACCCCGATGCAGTCGAGGCCATCGCATGATGGAGTCCTCCGGCTATGTTAAAGGCGATCCCGACCTCGCCGGCCTCGACCAGTTCGGCGGCCTTCAGAGACGCGCCAGTCACCAGTGCGGACCATTCGAAAAGGCCCCTAAAGACGGGGTTATCGCCCGGGCCAAGACCGAAATATCCGGCCCCCGGCAGGGCTCTCCCGCCGTTTGAGGCCTTCAGCATCGCAAGATAGTCCGCCTCGTGATAGAGCCGGAGGTCTTCATCAGCAGCGACTGCGGGTTCGACCAGTCTCACGCCGGGCAGGGAAAAAAGACCATAGGCCTGGATCAGTTCATACGTGAGCTTCAGCCTGAATGTCTTGAGGGGATGTGATGCGCCGTAATCGAACTTCACAAAGTCGTCGGTATAGATGAAGGCGGTCTTCATACTATTTAGAGATTATCCCATTCTGCAGCCGGACGCCATCTTTTTTGCTCCCCCGATCTGCTTTTCAGGCCTTGGCATATTGCAGTATAATCCTTACAGAGGTATATGACGCGGTCACATATCGGCAAGTAACGTTTAGGCAGTGTTTAATGTTCCCATGAGCAAAGACTACTCTTCATTTCCGACTGTCGGCGTAGCAGCCTATTCCGACTTTTATACCGTACCTGACCCGAAGGTATGGGGCGATTACTGGCTGAAGCAAAACCTGATAAAAGAGTTCTCCACCCTCGGGTATCCTGTGGACAACCTCCGCCCTAAGGTACTCCTGCATCTCTTCGGAGAGCCGATCGAAAAGGTCCCCAATGACGTATATCCTGTCCTCTGGGTCCACAGCCACCCCGACTGGATCACTGCCGAAATATTGGGAAGATACCGGAAGATTTACTGTATATCGGGAAATTTTTCTGAAAAGCTGCGCTCCTACGGCTTTGATGTGGAGCAGCTCATGATCCCGACGAATATGTCACCCCTGCACAGGGACAAGAAATATGATATCGTCTTTGTGGGGAACACAAAACAGGGCAGGATGAGGAGGGTAATAAAAGACCTCGGGAAGGTCCCCTATCGGGTCGGCATATGGGGTTGGGGATGGAAGGGCCTGATACCCGAGGAATGGTACGGCGGCGAATATTACGAGAACGGCCGGCTCAACGAACTGTACGCCTCTTCGAGGATCGTCCTCAACGACCACCACGAAGACATGCGGAAGGAGGGCTTCATCAATCCGAGGGTCCTTGACGTGCTTGCGAGCGGCGGGTTCGTGGTTTCAGACAGCGTGCTCGGGATGGACGAGCTGCTTGACGGGAGCGTGCCGACCTACCGCGATCCCGCGGACCTCCGCCGGATAATCGAAAGGTATCTGCATGATGACGCGGCAAGAGCCGACCTCTCCGAAAGGGGCCGGCGGATTGCGCTGCAATTTACCTACCGCAGTATATGCGAGAAAATTATAGGACATATAGAATCTGTTTCTGATACATTAGTTAAGTGAGCGAGTGTTCGACGATAAAGACAGCCGGGATAATCATAATCGGGAACGAGATACTTTCCGGGAAGGTCCAGGACTCGAATTCCTTTTACCTCGTCTCGGAACTGAGGGCCCTCGGGGTAAACGTGATGCGGATATCCGTGATACCGGACGACGTAGATACCATAGGCAGGGAGGCGCTCACTTTTTCCGGGACCTTCGATTATGTTTTCACCTCTGGAGGCGTCGGCCCGACCCACGATGATATCACGATAGCAGGGATAGCCCACGGTTTCGGCGTGAAGGTCGTCAGGCACCCTGCGCTGGAGGAAAGATTCCGGGCGCGCTACGGCGAAGCGCTCAACGACCCGATCATGAAGATGGCGGAGGTGCCCGAAGGCGCCGAAGTCATGGATTTCGGGAACGCGCGGTTCCCGCTCGTAGTCTTCAGGAACATCTTTATCTTCCCGGGCATCCCGAAGTACCTGAGGGAAAAATTTATGCTGATCAGGGAACGCTTCCGCTGCGCAGCCATTTATCTCAAAAAGCTTTTCCTGGACGCGGAAGAATCGGACATCGCCCCATCGCTGAACAAAATCGTCCAAGGCCACCGCGATGTCTCCTTCGGTTCCTACCCAGTGCTCGACAACCCCGAATACAAGATCGTCATCACCGCTGAATCGCGGGATGAAAAGGCCTTGAAAAGTGCGGTAGACGAGCTCGTTGCCATTCTTCCAAAGCGTATCATCGTCCGGACGGAATGAGAGGTTTCTGTGGGGCATAAGAGGATATTGGGGAAAACAACTGATTTCATCACCGGCCGCGAGATCACTGACACGGACGACGAGCGTTATCGCCAAAAGCTTGCGCGTTTCCTCGTCGAGGTGAAGGGATATGAAAAAAGCGACATCGAGCCTAAGCGCAGGATCGAGATGGAGATAGAGGGAAAGAGGGTGTTGTCGATGGTCGATTTCGTCGTCAGCATCGAGGGAAAAGCCTTCATGGTCATCAAGTACGGCCCCGGCTCTCTCGTCACCCGCGAACGGCCTTCCCTCGCAGCAGCAAGGGTACTGGAGGAATACCAGGTCCCCCTCACCGTCGTGACCAATGGTGAAGACGCCGAAATCCTCGATACGGTCTCTGGAAAAGTGCTCTCAACCGGGATCGAAGCGATCACGGACAAGGCATCTGCCCTGCAGATATTCAGGAAAATCACCCCTGAGCGCCTCTCTGCTAAGCAGGCCGAGGCCGAAAAGAGGATCCTCTCGGCCTATGATTATCTTGAACACGACCTGGAATGCGACGCCGACTGGTGCGAGGCTGATTCGGAGTAAGGCACATATTAAGAGACTCATAATTGAATTCAAAAAACCGGAAAATCTCCCCACCCCCTCTTTGCTAAAGAGGGGCATCATTCCTCCCTTTTTCTCCTCGGCGAACCCGCCTGAGTGCGGGGGCAAAGGGAGGGCAGGAGGATTTTATAATTCAGTGTCGTTACTATTTTGAGACCGTTGATAACTCCCTTAGCCCCCTCTTAGTTTAAGAGGGGGTTGGGGGCGTTACTTTATAACTGTTATCATCCTGGGAACTTCCATACAGATAGGCCCTGCTATACCGCCTGCAGCTTCGGGATGAGCGGGCTCTTGCCCTCGGTCAGGATATCGCCCTTGATGCCGATCACTACTTCGCTATACGGGATGTCCTTCTTCGACGCCTGGAGCGCCTGCTTCACGACATAGGCGAGCCCGCCGCAGCATGGGACCTCCATCCTGAGGACCGTTACACTCTTTATCGTGTTCTGCCTGAACATCTCTGAAAGCTTTTCGTAGTAAAACTGGGCGTCGTCCAGCTTCGGACAGGCTATCACGACCTTCTTTCCCTTGATGAACCTGCTATGTATATTGGCCACCGAAAAGGCGGTGCAGTCCGCCGCCAGCAGAAGATCGGCACCGGCAAAATAAGGTGCTGCCGTTGCGACAAGCTTCAGTTGGATCGGCCAGTTCGCGAGTTCGGGTCCGGCATCGGCGACAGCATGGGATGCCGGCCTCTTTTCCTCAAAATCAACCGTCCGGGTGCCGGGACAGCCGCAGGGCTCTTCTTTCTTTTTCCTCGCCTCATGGACATGTTTTTCGGTCGCCGCCTCGTCGAAAGGGTCCGACTCCCGCTGCACGATCGTGAGCGCGCCGGTGGGGCATCCCCCCATGCAGGCGCCGAGCCCGTCGCAGTACATCTCCTTCACCAGCTTCGCCTTGCCGTTTACGATCTGCAGGGCCGCCTCAGCGCAATCTACCACACAGTTGCCGCATCCGTTGCACTTGTCCTCGTCGATATGAATAATGTTTCTGATTGTCATTTATTTTTCCTCCCGCATTTTCATTATGCTTCAGTATAATGTATTCCTCTTTCCTCCTTCTATGATATAGATCATCAGAAGAAGAAAGAGCAGCACTATGATAAAGTTTTTTCGGCCTCGATGCCTGTCCGTGCGCATTAGGTCAAATCCTTCACGCAGGGTCACTTCGAAACCGCACCTCGTGCTATAATATTGAAGATTTCATATTGGAGAAGGGACTACTATGAAGGCGTGTTATATCTGCCAGGAGGCTGAAGACCTCGAAGATTGGGTACATCCCGAAACCGGGGTGCGGTATTTTTTCTGTGGCTACTGCTTCAGGACTATCGTCGGTGTCTGCGGGGAATGCAGCGCTGTCCTGAGCAAGCTCGACCCTATCGGCGTGAACCAGGAAGGCAAGAGGATCTGCTACAAATGCAGCGCTGCCCACGACATGGCAGAGGATGACATCTGAGGCCGTCCCAAAACGATCTTTTCAGAGGACGAGGATCAAGACATGTCGGATATCAGTAAAGAAGAGAAATCCCATCTCATAGACACCTCATTCGAGGTCGACAGGATTTACCTGAAGGCCCTCGACGATCTTAGAGAAGAATTGACCGGCCAGGGAATCGACATCGATTCCGGCGAGGGCCGGAAGATCTTCGTCCGTGCCGTCCGGAAACTGAACGAGAGATTTATCTGACCGTGAAATGCAGAAGGCCTTCCTTTCTTCATCCCCGTGCTGACGCGCCGTCTCATGCCGAAGAAAGCCCGCGGCCGCTGCTTCCCGACACGCTTACCGATTGCCTCACCGGCAGGGAAATCCCCTTTTCGAACAGGGACAACATACGCCAGAAGATCCTCAGATTCCTCCTCGAAGAAAAAGGCTATCGGAAAGAAGATTTCAGCCTCGACCGGGAGATTAGCTTCGACCTCGACGGACAGAAGGTCGTCTCGCTCGTTGATATTTCTGTCGTCCTTGGCGGCAAAACGGTAGTGGTCTGGAAATGCGCCTCAGGTTCGCTCGTATCCAGGGAAAGGCAGATCATCGCCTCAGCTAGGCTCCTTGAAGATTACGTCGTCCCTTTTGCCGCGGTGACAAACGGCACTGATCTGGAACTTCTCGATTCCCTTTCGGAAAAAGTGATCGGTTGCGGCTTCGGCAGCGTGCCGTCACGCGAGGAATTGGCGAGGGATATCGAAAGGGCTGCATTCAGGCCGGTCAAAGGGAAAAAAATCGTCAATGAGCAGCGGATACTCTATACCTACGACGGAATCAGCTGCCCAACCTCATGCAGGAATCCGGCTGAAAGCTAACACCTTACCCCGGCGACATTGTCCGGAAAATCCTTGTCATTACTGCTATAATAGTCTACCCATGTTCAGGAAATCTTCTTATACCCTTCTTTGGTACCGGGACCTGTGAATGGACATTAAGGTCGGCAGCTTAATAGTCAGGTATCTCGAGAGGCTCGGGGTCGAATATGTGTTTGGTATCCCGGGTGCCCATATACTCCCTGTTTACAACGCCCTCTACGACTCTCCTATCAAATCGATCCTCACAAAACATGAGCAGGGCGCTTCCTTTATGGCAGGCGGGTACGCGAGACAATCGGGCAAGGTCGGCGTCTGCATCGCCACCGCAGGCCCGGGGGCCACGAACCTCGTTACGGGCCTTGCCAACGCCTACATGGACCATCTCCCGGTCCTCGCGATCACAGGGGAAACACCCACCTATTCATTCGGCAAGGGCGCGCTCCAGGAGAGCTCGGGCGAGGGCGCCTGCATAGACCAGTTCGATATCTTCAGGGGAATCACGAGATACAACAACATTGTCCAGCGGACCGACTATCTCCTGAACGTCCTGAGGACGGTAACCGGAATTCTCACTTCGAAAAATCCCGGCCCGGTTCTTTTGAGTTTCCCCTACAACATCCTGAAAGAGACGGTGGATGAAGGGCTTCTCGACCAGATACATTTCGACGACGGCAGACTCAACACAGGCGAGGACACCATTCCGGCCGGAGAGATCCTTCCTCTCATTCGCGGCGCTACGCACCCCGTGATTCTCGCAGGGTATGGGAGCATACTTTCGCACGCGGAAGATGCGATCGGGAGGTTCTGCGCAAAGACCGGCACGCCGGTGGCGACGAGCCTGAAGGGGCGCGGGATACTCCCGGAGTCTTCAGAGCTCTCCCTCGGTGTCCTCGGCATCACGTCCAACGAGGCGGCCTTCCGGTACATCTCGGAAAAGGCGGACCTCGTCATAATTGCGGGCGCGAGCTTCGGCGAACGGACGAGCTATAACTGGAACAGCAAGCTTCTGGAAGGAAAGAAGATCGTCCAGATAGACAACGACGAGGCGCAGCTGAACAAGGTGTTTACCGCGGATTTTGCGGTCCAGGGAGACGTGAAGAGGTTCTTCGAAATTATGAACAAGCGGCTTGACGAGAGTCCTGCCGGACGAAAAGAGACAAAGGAAGCTGCAGAGTTCAAATCGAGATACCATAATCACGACATCAAGGACAACGAGTTTCTCCTCGTCAGCAGGTTCCTCTCGAACCTGAATCGTCATGTAGACGGCGATGCGCTGATATTCGACGACAACATAATCTACATGCAGCGTTTCTTCACTATCACCGGAAGCGGGAGCTATTTCCCCAATTCCGGCATATCATCTCTTGGGCACGCCATCCCGGCTGCGATTGGGGCGAGATTCGCCTCCGGCAAGCCTGTTATCGCACTCCTTGGGGACGGGGGATTTCAGATGTGCTGCATGGAGATCATGACCGCTGTCAATTACGGTATCCCGCTCACCGTGGTGTTGCTCAACAACGCCTCGCTCGGCCTGGTAAGAAAGAACCAGTTCTATAACTATGGCGGCAGATTCATCGCGAGCGAATTCGTGAACCCGGATTACCGGAAACTGGCCGATTCCTTCAGCATCGAATATTTCAGGGTCGAGACCGAATCCGGGGCAGACGAGGTATTCGGCAAGTTCGACTTCAGGAACAGGACGAACCTTATAGAGTTGATCCTGAACAAGAATGAATTCCCGACTTATTCTTCCGGGAGATGAGGACCTCCCTTGAGCAGAGACGTTTTCCGCGCCCTCGAACGGTTCTTCTCCCAATATAGGGACAATCCATCCGCAGCAGGTCTCGCCGGCGAGTTTCGTACTTCGCTGGTCCCTGCCTTTGGAGAACAAAGTCCCCTTTTTTTTCAACTCGCAAGGAATCTCTACGAGCAGGCCCTTGCCCTTGTTGAAAAAGACGCGGCGGATAAGGAGTTTGAAGAAGCGGTCCTTGAGCTGCAGAGGGGGCTTTACAGGGAACTCGAAGGCATCCTCCTGCCATCCGGATCCGAATGGCGACATCACTTCGTCATTGTGGTGCCGGTGGCGGACAGGCCGCTGATGCTCCGGAACTTTTTTGAAAGTCTGATCGAGCAAGGCCGGACCTTTGGCTACGGAGGCTACGGAATCTCACAAAAGGTGACCGCCTTTGTGATCGACGACAGCAAAGACCCCTCCAATATAAGCCGGATAAAGGCGATCTCCGCTGAGACGACCACCGCCGGTCTCCCTGTGCATTACGTCGGCCAGGCCGAGCAGAGCGGCATGTTGAAAAAAGTCCCTGCCGATCTTTTCAAGAAACTCTCGGGGTTGATCGGCGGTTTCCAGGACGACGTACCCGGCCACAAGGGCGCGTCGGTGACACGCAATATCGCATATCTCTACCTCCGCTCCCGTATGGCTGAATTTCCGGAAAATACCCTTCTGTGGTTCATCGACAGCGACGAGGAGTTCAGGGTGAAGGTTAAAAGCTGCGGAGAGATCAAGGACATACCCTTCATAAACTACTTTTACCGGCTCGACAAAATATTCGAGTCTTCTGATCTGGAGGTGCTGACCGGAAAGGTCGTCGGCGACCCCCCTGTGACGCCGGCGGTCATGATCAATAACTTCCTCGAAGACATTCTTTCTTTCATGCATAGCCTTTCGGCTGCCGAGCCGGACGGTCCCTGCATCTTCCATACTGTGCGCTCTTCAGGCCCTTTTTCGGCGGAATATCACGACATGAGCGGGCTGTTCGGCTACCGGAAGGCCGATGCGCCGAAAAGGTATCACTGCAGTTTGACCGGCTGGCACACGGCCGGAGATTGCTTCGATGACTTTTCTGCCAGGGCGACGGGATTTTTCTCCGGGCTCCATCCGACGCGGACGCAGTTCTATGTCCACGAAAGGGAGTTCCTGAAGACCGCGCAGGCCAGGACGGTCTATACCGGCAATTATGTGATCAGTCTGAGCGGCCTCAGGCATTTTATCCCATTCGCAGGTCTCGGGTTGAGGATGGCGGGCCCCACCCTCGGCCGCATCCTGAGGAAGAGACTCGGGCAGAGGTTCGTTTCTGCAAATTTGCCGCTCTTGCATAAGCGCACGCTCCCGGAAAAATTAACGGATGAGTTCAGGAGCGGCATACAGAAGGAGGGAGAATTGCTCGACATTTCAGGCGAATTCGTCAGGCAGTTCTGGGGGGATGTGATGCTCTTTTCAGTCGAGGAACTGACTGGGAAGGGATATCCAGGGCGCATTGAGGAAGCACAAATCGCTGCTGCGGTGAGAAGGACTCAGGAGAGGATCTCGGAATTATACGAACGTCATCAGGCCGAAGTCGGCGGAAAGATAACGGAAATAAATAAGCTTCTCGAAGACCCGGGGCAGTGGTGGAACCTGCGGCCGGAGGCAAAAGGGTCTGTCCGAAACCTCCGCGGCTTCTGCGCGGTCGCTGAAAGGAATTTCGGGCCGCACTCGGCGGCACTAAAGAAGATTTCCGGCCAGAGGGAAGAAGGTTCGATGACTGAGAAGATCATTCAGGCGATAGGGTCTTTTCAGGAGGAGGACCGTTTGTGGGGCGAACTTATGAAAAGCTTGTCCTAGGCGTTCGAATGGGACAGGCTATACTCCAACCGGCTTGAATTACTGCAATAAGTAACTGCCCTCGCTTAGAAATCCGCATTGCAGACCGGCTCCACAATCCGCCGAGGAAATCCGCTACATACAGGAGTGCCATCTTTGAGTTTTCAGATTCATCAATGTGAAGGAGTACTGCCGTAGCGTCCGTCGGAGTTTCATGCTATGCTTCGAGCAGGGGGGAGCCGTTCACCTCCGGGAACAAACAGGAAAGGTGGATATTTGACATGCCTGCATCGGAAGGAACAAGGATTGTCAGGAGTATCCGGAAGAATGTGGAAGCGATGGAAAGGCTCTGCAGCGGGGTCGACGAGGTGACAACCTCGAAAAGGCCGGCGGACCGGTGGTCGCCGAAGGAGATCATTTCCCACCTCTGCGGACGTGAAGGGATCGGGATGTTGCCCGCCGTCCGCTCCTTCATCGAACAGGACACACCGAGGCTGGACCTGCATCCGGAAGATCCCTTTTTCACCGGTTCACGCGCCCGGATGACTTTCTCCGGGCTTCTCG
>JAKAIZ010000080.1 GCA_021814065.1 Nitrospirota bacterium
GATCTAAGAAGCATTAAGAAAATGATTGCGGACTTTAACCCGGGAAAATATGCGGACGGCCGCAGAAAAAAGATCGTGGCACTCCTCAAAAAGAAGGTAAAAGAAGCAGCGCCGGTCCAGGCCCCTGAAATAGAGGAGGAAGAGGCGGAAGGCCCTGCAGATCTGATCGCAGCGCTGCAGGAGAGCATGCGCAAGGTGAAGAAGAGCCGGTGAGTCGAAAAGTCGTCGAGATTTCCGGCAGAAGGCTTTCTTTATCTAACCTCGAAAAGGACCTCTATCCTTCCTATGGTTTCACGAAGGCCCACATCCTGGAATACTACAGGCGGATTGCAAAGTTTGTTTTGCCTCATCTGAAGGATCGTGCATTAACCCTGAAACGCTACCCTGAAGGAGTGGAAAAGGATTTTTTTTTCGAGAAGCGTTGTCCCTCCCACCGCCCGGGCTGGCTGAAAACGGCTAATGTCTCCCGGCATTCAGAGGAGAGGATGACAGTCTGCCTGGTGAACGATCTGGAAACGCTTATCTGGGTGGAAAACCTCGCATCTGTTGAACTCCACGTGCCTCTGGCCAGGGCCGGCTCTCCGGAGACACCGGATTCAATGGTCTTCGATCTGGACCCGGGCGATCGTGCAAACATTCTGGATTGTGCCAAGGTTGCCCTGATACTTCTGGAACTGCTCTCGGGGCTGGGGCTTGCAAGCTACGTAAAAACCTCGGGGAAAAAAGGACTCCACGTATATGTTCCTCTGAACCGCAAAGAGACGACCTTCGAGGACACCAAGAAATTCTCGAAGGCTGTAGCGATAATCATGCAGAAAAATTATCCGGACCTGGTGACTGCGAAGATGGCGAAGGAATACCGGAAGGGAAGGGTTTTTATCAATTGGTCCCAAAACGACTCTTCAAAGACGATGATCTGCGTGTATTCCCTGCGGGCGCGTGAAAGGCCGGTCGTCTCGTTTCCACTTGAATGGCCGGAACTGCAAAGTTTGGCTGGGCAGGGCGACCTTGGGAAACTGCAGGTCCTGCATTCCGAAGCTGTTCGCAGGGCCGAAAAACATGGCGATCTTTTTCGGGAGGTGCTCGTGAAAAAGCAGAAGCTTCCGCATTTATGAGGTAAGATTGACCGTGTAGGGGCAACCCTATGTGGTTGCCCTTTTTCGGGCGGCCACATGGGGCCGCCCCTACAAGTTGTCCATGAAATTAAAGGAATACAAATCCAAACGAAAGTTTGAAAGAACGCCCGAACCGGAGCCGGGCTCGCGCCGAAAAGGGGACCATCTCATTTTTGTCGTGCATAAGCACGCTGCCAGGGCACTTCATTATGATTTGAGGCTCGAGATGGAAGGTGTTCTTAAGAGCTGGGCGGTGCCGAAGGGGCCCTCGATGGATCCTTCCTTAAGAAGACTCGCCGTTATGGTTGAAGACCATCCGTTTGATTACAGAGATTTTGAGGGCATTATCCCGGAGGGCAATTACGGCGCGGGAAGCGTCATCATCTGGGACAGGGGCATGTATCATCACCCCCTAACGGAAGACCTAAAGGAAAGCGAGAAGCTTCTCCTGGACGGACTGAAAAAGGGGGACCTGAAGTTTGTGCTCGAAGGGGAAAAGCTTCAGGGTGAATTTGCGCTGGTAAAAACGAGGATGGGCGAAAAGTCGTGGCTGCTTTTGAAGAAAAAAGACCGATATGCTGTCAATGGAGACATTCTCAGTGAGAACCGCTCCGTCTTGTCCGGCAAGACCCTGGAGGATATTTCAAATGCCAACCTGGTGAAATCTTCCGGACAAAAGATAAACCGGATCCGTCTTCGGGAGGCGATGGAAAGCCTGGATCTGAATGATGCGCCGGTAACACCGATGCCGCACAACATAAAACCGATGCTCGCTACATTGGTCAAAGAACCGCTTGATAATCCGGACTGGATCTTTGAGGTGAAGTGGGACGGGTACCGGGCCGTTGCAGAAATCCGGGATGGAAATGTTTCTCTTTATTCGCGCAACCAAATCTCCCTCAATCAAAAGTTTGTCCCAATTGTGGAGGCACTTCGGAACTTCAGATTCGAGGCTGTCTTAGACGGCGAAATTGTTGTGGTGGATGATCAGGGGCGTCCCGATTTCCAGATGCTGCAGAATTACCATAAATCCGGCGGCGGTCGTTTGCTCTACTACGTCTTCGATCTCCTGTACTTTCAAGGGCATGATCTGACGAACCTGCCCCTGATCAGGAGAAAAGAACTACTGAAGAATATCCTCCCCTCTTCCCCGAAAATAAAATTCAGCGATCACATATCGAAAGAGGGCGTCCTGTTTTTCAGCGTAGTCAAAGGGAAGGGACTCGAGGGAGTTATCGCAAAGCATTCTCAAAGCATCTATAGGATGGGCAGAAGAAGCAGACAGTGGCTGAAGGTGAAGACGAGGCTTACGCAGGAGGGAGTGATCGCGGGATTTACGAAACCTAAAGGAATGAGAAAACATTTCGGCAGCCTTGTGTTAGGCGCATTCGAAGGGGGCGAACTGGTATACATAGGTCATTCGGGAGGCGGATTTTCGATGGAACAGTTAAAGGAAATCCGGGAGAAAATGGATCCCCTGGTCCAAAAAAATTGCCCCTTTAAAGTGGAGTCGCGCAGTCCCGCATGGCTGGACGGCAGCCCGATCACCTGGCTGAAGCCTAAGCTCGTCTGCGAGGTCGCCTTCCATGGGTGGACCGAAGAGTGCATAATGAGGCAGCCGGTGTTCCTGCGTCTGCGCGAGGACAAAGCCGCACACGAAGTGGTGCGAGAAAAGCCCGGGGGGAATCGTATTTCCTGAAAAGTGGGGCGATCATCTCATCAACCTGCGTGCGGTTGCTACACCAAAGAAAGAAGCGGGCCCGCTTTTTTCCGCCTCTTATTTAAGCATCTCGGTCAACTCCTGCGCATTTCTTGGGGCGTATCCATGGAAATCATTATTAAAATATATGAACGCATCCTTTCCGTTCTTCACATAATTCTTTAAGCGCCTTGCGTCTTTTTCCAGGGCCTTTTTCGAATAACTCGTGGCATAACTCCCGCCTTCGCCGTGTCTTCTTATATAGACAAAGTCGGACGTGACCGGAAGGTCATCAAGGAATTCAGGCCAGTCAGCCATGCAAAGGCTTACCTTGCTGTTTTTGCAGAGATCCACGGTCTCTTCCGTCATCCAGCTCTCGTGTCTGAACTCAAGAGTATTGCGTACCGGATACCCTCCAAGTAATTTTACAAATCTGCTCAACCGCTCAAGATCTATCTTAAAAGAGGGGGAAAACTGCCATAACACAACCTTCAGCTTTTCCTTCAGATTCAGCGACCTCTCAAAGAACAAGTCCAAAGGCTCTTCAGGGGCTAAAAGCCGTTTTATGTGGGTAATGAAGCGGCTGCCTTTTAAGGAGAAAGCAAAATCCGGGGGCGTTTCAGCGTACCATTTTTCGTATGTCTTCACGAGGGGAAGCCTGTAGAATGTAACATTCAGTTCGACAGTTTTAAAAACCGTGCAGTAATATTCAAGCCATTTTCTTTGAGGGAGATTGTCAGGATAAAAATTACCCTTCCAGTCCCGGTAATTAAACCCGCTACAGCCGATCAGTGGTTCAGGCATGCATAAATTGTAGCACCGGAAAGATCGGCTGAGAATTGAAATTCCGGGTGAATGCTCACTTGGATCAACAGGCTGTATGTGATATCCCCTTTTTTCGCGGGCCGGTTTGTGATAGGCGCTTCTCTTTCGCCTTGAAAAAAATGCAGATAATCTGTTATGCATAACTGTGGGAGAAAAACCTACCGTCGAGATAAGCGGCGAAGTCCTGAAGGGCATGAAAAAGAAGGTCGAGGACCTGAAGACGCTGATGGACCTTTCATATGTAATCTCCTCGACACTCGATTTCAGCGAGCTGATCTCTATTGTGATGGAGAAGGCGAAGGCTGTAATGGAAGCTGGTGCGTGCTCTATACTCATCTATAACAAGGACACGAACAAGCTCGAGTTCGAGGTCGCCCTCTGCGAGGAAGGTTCAACGTCGGCGTTGCTGAAAAAACAGGTGACTCTTGAAATGGGGCAGGGCATCGCCGGATGGGTGGCCCGGAACCTTAAGCCCCTTGTCATCCCCGATGTCGGCTCGGACAAGAGGTTTTACGGAGACGCGGACAAGCTGACCGGCTTCACCACAAAAAGCATAATCGCCGTCCCTCTTATAGGCAGGGGAGGCCTTATCGGAGTAGCAGAGGTGATCAACCCCAAAAAAGACTACGACATGGAGATGTTCCAGCTCCTCTGCAGGCAGTTCGCTATCGCCATAGAGAACTCCCTTTTTCACAAGGAATCGATCGAGAGAGAGCGCATGAAGCAGGAACTCGATATCGCTTCCGCCATCCAAAAGAGCTTTCTGCCGGCGTCCCCTGTTTTTATAAAAGATAATCTCATGATTTCGGCAAAGAATATTTCTGCGGCGAAGGTGGGGGGAGACATCTATGATTTTGTGGAACTGGCGGAAGGAGGGGTGGGGGTCCTCATCGGCGATGTCTCAGGCAAGGGCGTTTCTGCCGCCATCTACATGGCGAAGGTGAGCAGCGATTTCAAATACATAGCCCGCCTCACGGATTCACCGTCGAAGGCGCTGGACCGGTTGAACATATCGCTGGCTGGGTCTCCTCGCGGCATGTTTCTGACCGGTATCTATATGATCGTCGACACAGCCACGGGACATTTCGATGTTTCCGTTGCCGGGCATCCGCCTTTTCTGTGGCTGTCTGACGGTGCCGTAAGGGTCATGTCCCTTCCGGCAGGACCTCCCGTGGGGATCGTTCCGTCTGAATATCCGGTTGCCTCATTCAGACTGGACAGAAGCGACAGGCTACTTCTGCTGACGGACGGTGTCTTCGACGTAAAGAGCAGGGACGGACAGAGACTCGGGTTCGATGCGGTCGTGAGTTTTGTAAAAGGGCATATGCATGAAGAAGACCTTATCGAAAGGCTTGTGGACTTCGCCGATGATTTTTCTGGCGGAGGAGACAGGGCGGACGACCTTACGATAGTGGAACTGAGATGGGGGGCCTGAGATCAAGAGCGCGGTGGTAGTCAAGGTGCCCTCTAATCCGAAATATCTCTGCATCGTCAGAGAGGTGACGGCGAAAGTCGGACATATACACGGCATCGGCGAAGATCTGATGGAGCAGATAAAACTTGCGGTTGATGAAGCGTGTGCAAATGTAATAAAGTATGCGTACGGGGGGGACGTGCACAAACGGATCGTTATCCGGTACAAGGTCGACCGTGGGCGGTTCGAAGTCGTCATTGAAGACAGCGGCGTCAAGGCGGACCCCGAGGCGATAATGGGCAGGAGACTGGAAGATGTGAGGCCTGGAGGTCTCGGCATCCATTTTATCAAAAGGTGCTTCGACATTTTCGAATTTGACGGGAAGAAGAAAAAGGGCAATCGCCTCAGACTTGTCAGATACCTAAAGGAGAGAAATGAAGATCGATATCACGGAGCATAACGGGGCAAAGGTTTTTTCCTTGTCAGGAGACATCGACCTGTATTCGTCTCCGGTATTAAGGAAGGAGTTGATCTTCTTCATAGGGAAAAAGGTCCCCCTGCTGCTCGTCGATTTTAGAGACGTCTCGTATATCGACAGCTCCGGGATCGCGACGCTCGTCGAGGGGCTCAGGGGTATGATGTCACACGGCGGGAAATTAAAGCTTTTCGGGATTCCGGAGAGGATCGTCGAGATATTTGCTTTCTCGAAGCTGGACAAGGTATTCGATATCTGCGGTAGCCTTGACGATGCCGTCGAAGACTGAGGCATTCTTCGGGTCTGTCGGCCGTCGGGTCATCCTCATCGGGAGGGACGTACATTATGCGTCGAAGATAATAAACGACGCCTTCTATTGGACCTTCGTATCACCGGTGAAAGGGAAGCCGGTCCGTGTCAGAGCGACCATATCCGAGATCGTGAAGGCCGGATATAACGCTGTCCCGATCGTTGCGGTCATATCGCTTTTTGTAGGGATAATCCTGGCCCTGCAGGCGGCGTATCAGCTCAAGAGGGTCGGGGCGCTGATATACGTGGCCAACCTGGTCGGGGTCTCGATCACAAGGGAGTTGGGGCCCATACTGACCGCGATAATCGTTGCCGGAAGAAGCGGTTCCGCCTTCGCCGCTGAGATAGGTTCGATGAAATCGGCCGAAGAGGTGGATGCCCTCGTTACGATGGGCATAAACCCGATAAGGTTCCTTGTTGCGCCGAAACTCCTTGCGCTCATGCTCATGCTGCCGGCACTGACGGTGTTTGCCGACATGATAGGGATATTCGGGGGGTTTCTACTTTCGACTACGGTAATCGGTATCCACCCCTACAATTACTTCCAGCAGTCGGTCAATGCGCTTTTGGTGAAAGATGTCATGACCGGATTAGTGAAGGCGTGGGCCTTCGGCATCGTAATTACGATAGTCGGCGCGTATCAGGGCTTCAAGGTCGAGGGGGGCGCAGAGGAGGTGGGCAGGAGGACTACGGCTTCGGTGGTCGCATCAATTTTCCTTGTAATCGTTTTTGATCTGTTCTTTACGACCTTGTTCTATTATTTTACATAGTCCATCAGGAGATTGATTTTGCACAAAATGACAAGAAAAAATAACCACAGAGGCGCGGCGATCACAGAGAGATTTTTAGGTGCAATGAAACTTTGCTTTTCTCCGTGTGCTCCGTGCCTCTGCGGTAAAAAATTTATTTTGCTGGCTTTGCAGGATCTCTGTTTAGGGGAATAGCGGGCACGATGGAAAAAGCGATAGAAGTCATAGGTCTCCGGAGCCATTACGGCCAGAGCGAAATACTGAAGGGCGTAAGCCTCACCGTACCGCGCGGAAAGACGTCCGTCATACTCGGAGGGAGCGGCTGCGGAAAAAGTACGCTTCTGAAACACCTCATCGGTCTCTTAAGGCCGACAGAGGGGAATATCGCCATTAATGGCAGAGACATCGCGGTGATGGGTGAGGAGGAACTGAACGAGGTTCGCAGGAAGATGGGGGTGCTCTTTCAGGGCGCAGCGCTGCTGAATTCTATGACCGTTGCCGAAAACGTCGCCCTCCCGATACGTGAACATGCCAGACTCAATGAATCTACGGTCATGATAATGGTCCGGATGAAGCTCGATCTTGTCGGGCTATCGGGCTTCGAGAATTTTTATCCCTCCCAGCTCTCCGGTGGGATGAAGAAAAGGGCGGGACTCGCCCGCGCGATCGCGCTGGATCCGGAATTACTGTTCTTTGACGAGCCCTCAGCCGGTCTCGATCCGGTGACGGCCGCAGGCCTCGACGACCTTATAATAAAGCTCAGAAACGTTTTTGGGATAACGATAGTCGTCGTGACGCATGAACTGGCCAGTGTATTCACGATTGCGGACTATGTTATCATGCTCGATGCCGGGAAAGTCATCTTTTCCGGCATACTGGATGACCTGAGAAACTCTCAAAATGAGCGGGTCAGGATGTTCCTGGAAAGAAGACCCGAAACCAAGACCTACTCGCCTGACGATTATTTCAGATTTATCGTGGGCGACTGACGACTGGAGGTGGCCGAGGAGTGAAGGAAGAAATCAAGGCAGGGATAATCGTCGTCTCTTCTTTTCTTGTTCTCAGCGCCCTTGTGATCCTTATCGGGGGGAGCCGTTTTTTCGAGAAGCTCGACAGATACACCGTAAAGGTAATGAACGCCACGGGGCTTGAAGTCGGCAGCCAGGTGAAGCTGGGAGGGGTTAGGGTCGGCGGCGTTACGGCTATCAAAGAGCCGGACGGACCCGGCAGGCGGGTTACGATAGAGATCGGCATTAAGCATGGGACGCCCGTGTTCAACGGGACGAGGGCGATGATCGCCCAGAACGGTTTTGTCGGCGATATTTTCATGCTCCTTGCAGTCAACAAGACGATAGACGGAAGGATAACGCCGGGCGGCGAGATCCCGGCGGAGGAGTCGGCGGACTTTGCGCAGATGATGGCGAGACTTGACGGTCTTTCTCAGACCGTGGAAGGACTTGTAAAAGACGTCGACAGACTCTTCAGCCCGAAGAATTTGGGCGAGATGGAAAGGCTCATCGGCAACACTAACAAGGCGATCGTAGACGGTTCCGCAAATATCGGAAAGGTCGCCTCCTCCTTGAAGGCCACGACCGACAAACTTCAAGTTGTCCTGGACGAGGTCGAAGACCTGGTTAAAACGAACAAGCCCGAGGTCGCCGATCTGATAAAGAAGGCCAGGGAAGACCTTGAAAGGGCGGGCGACATGATCAGATCGCTCGATGCCGCGGCGAAATCAGCCCAAAAAGCGACTGGGTCTGTAGACAGGGCCATTGGGCAGCAGGCAGCAGGTCTCGGCAACCTGGTGGACACCCTCACGAGGACTGCCGAGGATATGCAGGACCTCCTGCAGGAGGTAAAACAAAAGCCATGGAGCGTCATATATAAGGAGGGGAAAGTTGAGGGAGAGTAATAGGAGAGCATATCGGAAGGTGTTTCTTGGGTTTGTCCTGGCTGCCGTCTTTGCGGCATGCTCGATTCCGCAGACGAAGATTTACAGCCTCGCTCTAAGAAATGATGGGCCGGCTGCAAAGATAGAGACGGATGCTTCACTTGATCTCGTTGTGCGGTCGCCACGCTATCTTTCCCAGCCCTATATCGCCCTTAGGACGTCACCTTATCAGCTCGAGATCGCGAGGTATTCGAAGTGGGACGCTCCGCCCGCAGAGATGGTAAGGGATTCATTCCGGAATGCTCTATCGGCAACAGGTTTATTCAGGGAGGTTAAGGCTTCGAACTTTGTTCCTCCCGCCTGCTACTCCCTCGAAATCTATCTTCAAAAGTTCGAGAGACTCGATAACGGCGGTGATTCGTTCGCAGATCTGGCCTTCGATCTGGACCTCTCCTCTCCTGAGGGCAAGTCGCTTTACCGTGGTTCTTTCAAGAAGAAAATAAGGCTCGCCGGCCGGGACTTTCGGGCCTTGGCGGAGGCCATGAGCGGTGTGTTGGCAGAGGGGATCGACGAGGCGAAGGCGGGAATCGCCAAGACCCTGAAAGAGGAGCTATAACTGCGGGCCTTTTTCAAAAAAGCGACTCGGTTGATCCCCGGGCGCTGGATAAGCATACGCAACCTTATGACCTTTCAGGCAGATTTGAGACATCTCCTTATTCGATCAATCCTTGTTTGCGGCGGAATTCCGGATCTTCCATGATCGCCATGGCCGTCTTCATCCTCCGGAAGCCAAACCTGCTGTAGAAGGGCTCCCTGCCGGGATTCGCAAAGAGCATGATTATTTCGGCATTCGCTCTTATATCCATCCGTCACCGCACAAATCGAAGTCAGGGAGCCACTCCCAAAAGTTGGTTGTCTCCCCATTTCCTGAAAAAATGTGGTTACTGCCTTGCCGGTTTATACTTCAGCCCGCCTTTCGTGCGCACTCGAAGGTCGACAACCGGCAAGCCGGCAAGGGTGCGTCGGCGACCCTGTGAATGCCGATCCCCGTTTTCTGTGCTTCGATTGACGGTCCTGTCTTTCCGTGTTATAAGGAGTGAGGACATGATCAGATCGTAGGGGGACGCTGTGCAGGAATGGAATGTGGTAGTCAATCTCAACGAGCGTGGCACCCGACAGGCTTATAAAAAGCTCAGCACGTTCGGTACGATAAGAAAGACGGGATTTTTTAATGTCGTTGTTATGGAAGTGGACGATCTGCCGGGGATGCTCGAAACCCTCCGGCGATGGACTCAGGAAGACCCCCAATCTTTGTCTTTCCTATCAAGGGTGATTCCGGCCACTGTCACCTTCACGTTTCAGACCCCTGAGGAGTTTGAATCCAGGGCCGCGGAAGCTGTTTTGCAGTGGGCGCCGACGCTGCCGGACAAGGGCTTTCACGTGAGGATGCGCCGCCGCGGGTTTAAGGGCAAACTTTCGAGCCTCGATGAAGAACATTTTCTGGACAATATACTACTTGCCGCAATAGAAAAGGCCGGGGCCCCGGGACATATCACCTTTGCCGATCCTGACGCGATCATTGCGGTGGAAACAATCGGTCCATGGGCAGGGCTTTCAATTTGGAGCCGCGAGGATCTTCAGCGGTACCCGTTCATCAGACTCGACTGACATGGCTGCTCGTGACCGTTACTGTGGGCATCGAAGTGAAGAGTCTCCTTATCGGCGAAAGCGCCGACCCCGAGACGGTCTCTGCTATGCATAATTTCCTGTCCTCCCAGCCGGAGGTCGCGCAGGTATATCGTCTCATCACGCTTCAACTCGGAAGTGAACTGATGGTGTCGGCCAAGGTGAGGATGAAAGAGCCGGTCTCTGCGCTGAAACTGATCGAGGATATCAATCGCGTGGAGGCTGCGCTCAGAACAAACTTCCCTCAGACGCGCTGGATCTTTTTCGGACCGGACGTACGCGATTAGAACTCCGTAAAAAAAAGACCCCGGCGGGATCTGTACTGCCCCTACTCTTCACTCACCTTTTTTTTCTCACGTTTGGGAAATAACGAGAGAATCAATGAATCGATCTCGTTGTCCTCCGTTTCGTAGTCAATCTCCCGGGCGGCTGCGGGTGAGTTTTTCGGACGGGAAACAGGCGAGCTATCTCGACGGCGAGCAGGTGAATTCTCCCGATGTGGTACGTGCTCGATCTTTGCAGCAGGAGGCGCCGGCACAAACTTCTTTTGTTCCTTATAAAGTATCTGTTCCTCGGGGGGCAACAAGGTGTTGAGAAAATTGACATAGTGGTGATCATTTTCGCTGATTTCGATCCCCATACCCGACCTCCCGGTCCTCATCGCAGACTTTAAGACCCAGCGGACCGTCCCCTTAAGTCTTGAGACAATATTATCAGGCAGCTGAATGGCAACATCGACCTGGGTGTCAGGAGGTAACGGTTTCGTTGTTCTTATAAAGAGGCCGCCCTCGGAGAAGTTGCTGGATGTGCCACGGAAGCTTGAACCCTCCGAGGAAAACTCGGCATCAAGACGCTTAATAATTCTCCTGTGTCGTCTTTTACCCGCCATAATACCTATCTGATTTCCCCATGTTCAAAAATATCATACGTTGCAGCAGAAGAAAGATCAACAATAAACATGAGACGCATCGGCCGTTCGCCCCTACTTTTTCTTGAACGCCTCATAGAAGGGATTGTTTGAGAATCTAAGAGGTTTCTTTTCTCTCCTATCTCTTTTTATCGCTTCCCTGGGCGCTGCCACGGCTTCTTTTCTTTTCTGCGGTCTTTCCGTCTTTGCCTGCCCGCTCTTCATCGAGAGGGCTATACGCTTTCTCTGAAGGTCTACCTCAAGGACTGTAACCGTCACCTTCTGATGGACTTTTACCACATCCGCCGGAGGCTTGACAAAACCGTCCGAGAGCTCGCTGATATGCACAAGACCGTCCTGATGGACGCCTATGTCGACGAAGGCGCCGAAGGCAGTGATATTCGTCACGATACCGGGGAGCTTCATGCCGGGCTTCACATCCTCGAGCTTCTGTACTCCTTCGTTAAATACCACTGCCTCGAACCCCTCCCTGGGGTCACGGCCCGGCTTCGCGAGTTCGGAGATGATATCGTTCAACGTCGGCAGGCCGACGGTATCGGCGACATAGCGGGAAAGATCAATACTCTTTCTCAGGCCTTCATCCTTCATAAGGTCTGACAAAGAACAGCCCAGATCGCGGGCCATCGCATCAACTATTTGATAACTCTCCGGATGGACCGCGGACCGGTCAAGGAGGTTTTCACCGTCCCTGATGCGGAGAAACCCTGCCGCCTGCTCGAATGCCTTCGGCCCCAAACGGGGGACCTTTCTCAG
This sequence comes from Nitrospirota bacterium, assembly GCA_021814065.1. GTDB lineage: Bacteria > Nitrospirota > Thermodesulfovibrionia > Thermodesulfovibrionales > UBA6898 > Sulfobium. The sequence continues at coordinate 11,845 of JAKAIZ010000080.1, forward strand.
TTCCTCACGGGACCTGAACGGGCCGTTTTCGTTTCTGTACTCAACAATCCCCCTGGCAAGCTGAGGGCCAAGACCGGAGACATACATGAGGAGTTGTCTGCTCGCCGTATTCACCTCGACGCCCACGGCATTGACGCAGCTTACGACAACGTCGTCAAGACTTTTTTTCAATGCGTTCTGGTCCACATCATGCTGATATTGGCCTACGCCGATGGATTTGGGGTCTATTTTCACCAGCTCGGCAAGAGGGTCCATAAGCCGCCTCCCAATCGAGACCGAGCCCCGGACAGTGACATCATGGTCCGGAAATTCCAGCCTCGCAACCTCCGAGGCCGAGTAAATGGACGCGCCGCTTTCGTTCACCATCACGATCATGATCTCTCCGGCAAGGCCGAGTCCCCTGATGAAGGATTCAGTCTCCCTGCCCGCCGTGCCGTTTCCTATTGCGATCGCCTCTGTCCCGAAGCGTCCGCAGAGGTCCCTGATCTTTGCAGTTGCCTCCTCTTTTTGCCTGTCCGATAAGTGCGGATAGATAGTGTCGTTATAGAGCAGTTTTCCCTGCCGGTCGAGACAGACTACCTTGCAGCCGGTCCTGAACCCCGGATCGATTGCCAGCACATTCCTGTTTCCCAGAGGCGGCGCGAGGAGGAGCTGACGCAGGTTTTCAACAAAAACGCGTATTGCCTCCTCATCGGCCTTCCTCTTTACCGCAAGACGGACCTCTGCCTCCATCGAAGGAGAAAGCAGCCGTTTGTAGCCGTCATGGACAGCGGACCTCACCTGCTCCGAGGCAGGGCAGGCGCCCTTTATGAAAAGCGCTTCGAGCAGCCTGAGCGCCTCGTCCTCCGGAGGCGTGATGCGCAGTATGAGAAATCCCTCGGCCTCGCCCCGGCGTATTGCAAGGACCCTGTGAGAAGGGGCCTTTGAAACAGGCTCCTCCCATTCATAATAGTCCCTGTACTTTATCCCGGCCTCCTCTTTCCCCTGGATGACCTTTGACCTCATCGTCCCGTTGCCGTTAAAAAGACCGCGCATTCTCTCACGCGCCTGCTGGTCCTCGCTGATCCACTCTGCGATGATGTCCCTGGCCCCGGCGAGAGACTCCTGGATATCCGCCACACCTTTTTCGGCGTCCACGAATGAGGCAGCTTCGGCCTCAACATCCATCTCAGTCTGACCGAAGATCTTTATTGCAAGCGGCTCAAGCCCCTTTTCCTTTGCGATTGTTGCCCTCGTCCGGCGCTTCGGGCGGAAGGGAAGGTAGATGTCTTCGAGTACGGTGAGGGAATCGGCCCCTTCGAGCTTTCCCCTCAGCTCGTCGGTAAGCAGGCCCCTCTCTTCCAGGGACTTGAGGACCGCCTCACGCCTCTTGTCCAGCTCCCTGAGCTGCTCCAGCCTGTCCCTGACGGAAGAGACGGCAACTTCATCGAGGCTGCCGGTGGCCTCTTTGCGGTAGCGAGATATGAAAGGTACCGTGGCGCCCTCGTCGAGCAGGGCCGCCGCAGCCCTGACCTGTGATGGCTTTACCACCAGTTCTTTTGCGATTGTAGAAATATGCAGTTCGGTCATTATCTCCCCGGTTCTTTCTTAGAGTGCGGAACTCAACCAGTGCCGGCGTGCTCGTGCGCGGTTCATAACCAGATCATGTTGTCATTGTCCCGAATGCCTTCGGAACGCGGGCAATGCAACGTTACTGTTTATTATAATATAGTTGTGAGTCATATTTACCTCAATGTTGAATAAGGACGAGAGCAGGCATGCTGAAAAATACCATAGAATCGGCAAGATTCAATACTGATTCACGTAAACGCAAATGAACCATGGTGCTTTGCCTGAAAACGTGGGTCGGGCCGACTGTTGCTTCTCGATGGAGCCTCGACTATGGCTGTTTTTCATCATACCTGCTCTCTCTTAGATATGGGCATCTATCGGTGAGGGTTTTGAACTTTTTGATCCTGTTTTTTTCGAGGTGAGACGTGGCATTAATGAGTTTGCAGGAGGTGAGGATCGCCTTTGGCGGTCCCGAGCTGCTCGACGGAGTGACTTTCCAGATCGAGCGGGGGGAACGGGTTTGCCTTGTCGGCAGGAACGGGGCAGGCAAATCCACACTCCTGAAGATCGTGGGTGGCGCGCTGCCCCCCGACTCCGGAGAAATCATCCGGGCAAATGGGGCCAGGGTTGCCTTTCTCGAACAGGAAGTGCCGCGGGATCTGCCCGGAACGGTCTTCGACGTTGTCTCTGAAGGACTCGGCGGCATCGTCGGGCTGCTATCCGAGTATCGCGCCCTGGGCCATAAGCTCGGCCTCGGCCATGACGCCGGCATTCTCGCGGAGCTCGAACGGGTACAGCATCTGATCGAGTCCTCCGGCGGCTGGAGCGTACAGCAGCGGGTAGAGACGGTCCTCTCCCGCCTCGGGCTGGACCCTGACGCTCAGGTTGCGGAACTCTCCGGCGGCTACAAAAGGAGGGTCCTCCTTGCGAGTGCCCTGGTGAACGAGCCGGACTTCCTGCTTCTGGATGAGCCGACGAACCATCTTGACATTGAATCGATCGGCTGGCTCGAGGAATTTCTTCTCGAATTCAGGGGCGCCATTCTTTTCATAACCCACGACCGGAGGTTTCTCGATACCCTCGCAACGCGCATCATCGAACTCGACCGGGGGCGGATCACCGACTGGCCCGGAGATTACAGGACGTACCTGGCGAGAAGACAGGCGGAGCTCGATACGGAGGACGTTCACAACGCACTTTTCGACAAGAAGCTCGCGCAGGAGGAGGCCTGGATTCGGCAGGGGATCAAGGCGCGCCGCACCCGCAACGAAGGAAGGGTCAGGGCGTTGAAAGCGCTGAGGGTACAGCGGTCGGCAAGGCGCGAACAGACCGGGTCCGCCGAGATGAGGCTGAACGAGGCAGAGAGGTCGGGCAGGCTGGTTCTTGAGGCAAAGAGAATAGGCCATAGCTATGAGGGCCGTCCTGTGATCCGCGATTTCTCGACGGTCGTTATGAGGGGCGACAAGATCGGCATCATCGGCCCTAACGGTTCGGGAAAAACGACCCTACTCAATATCCTGCTCGGTACG
>JAKAIZ010000081.1 GCA_021814065.1 Nitrospirota bacterium
CCTCGGCATGTTACCTCCAGTCATAGTTCTTTTTCCGTCATGCCCGAGGTTCTCAGTCGGGCATCCATGTTTTCTTAATAATGCCTATATTAATGAGGTGATGGCAACACCATTCAGACTCAGGCCCTGGATTTCGTCGAGGATCTTGATTTCGATAGGGACGTATCAATCGTCTTCAGGGGCGGCTATAATTGCGATTATTCCGGTAATGACGGTCAATGGTCTGCGATAGACGGAACGCTTACCATATCGGCAGGGACGGTGATCATAGAGAACATCCTGATTCAGTGACCCTCTGGGATCGTGGTAAACGCACGTTTCGCCTTGACAATCCGTTATCCCGTTCTTATGATTAAATCATGAATACCGCAGAAATCGAGCCCTTTTGCAGGGAAAACAATGTCGAACTGTTCGTCCTTTTCGGGTCGCATGCGAGGGGGACGGTCCATCCTAAGAGCGATATCGATGTTGCAATTAAAATAAAAAGAGGCGCAAGTGTCTCGAAGTTGGATCTCCTCTTTCGGCTCGGCGGGATATTAGGTGACAAAGAGATTGACCTTGTAGTGCTTGCGGACGACACCGACCCTTTGCTCCTCTATGAGATTTTTATGAACGGGCAGGCCCTCTATGAGGAGAGGAAAGGGATATTTATGGAAGAAAAACTGAGGGCCTGGAAGCTCTACCTCGATACTGAAAGACTCCGGAAAATGCAGAGGGATCACCTCAGAAAGTTTGGCGAGAAGACTTCCAATGTCGCCTGAGGTGGTTGAAAGAAAGCTTTATAAGGGAGCTCCCCAGATAGTTCGAAATACATCGGCAGTTTTGATGTTCAGCGCGGACGGGGCGAGGTCGTCCGTTGTGTTATCCCAGCCTGGATGACTATCCCTAACAGAAGCAGGAAGACGAAAAACAATTTCCTCAGTTGAGGGCCGAAGTGGAGGGCCTCGATGATGAGGTTCGATCCTACAACAGAGGACAGGATGATCAGTGCCCAGTTGAAGAACACCTTCATGAGAAGCGCCCCCAGAATACCGCCGATAATGAAAATCAGCCAGTGGTGATTACCGGTGCTCACACCGAATTCTTTCAGCAGTGAGGGAAGAAGATACCCTCCGGCGATGAATCCCGCGACGACGATCGCGAGTTTCTGCAGAAAAAGGGCCAGCAGCGCGCATGCCACCCCGGCAACCACGGCGATGAAGAACATGATGCCCTGCGGCTGGCCGTGTACCAAACGTCCTGCGAGATCGAAGCCCAGTATGAATCCTGTTCCGCCGAGAAAGAGCCAGAAGAGATTTCGTCCTCCGGCGAGCAGCGCGATACCCAATAGAAGCCTGAAGAGCGTCATTCTTCTGATGCTTGCTTCTTCGGCTTCAGCGTCCGCAGTCTGGCGATATCTTCCTGGTAGCCGTAAATATGGGCGCCCGCGCTATAGGCGAACATCGGTCCGTTCTTCAGACCGGTCTCCCCGGCGACATACTGTTTGAGAAGTTCGATGCCGCCGAGGTTTGTCGGAAAACCTGCCCAGAGGTCCCACGAGCGGAAATAACAGGTGACGGTCAGCGCCAGGCCGTCGCCCGCGGGAATGGCCTTGAAGTCGAGGAGGCGGAGACAGGGCGGGTCGAGTTTGCCGTCGTTTCCGATGCAGATATCGTGGTCTTCGGGCGAACCTATCTCGGCGATCGCCTGGTTGGTTAGCGGCGTCTCTTTCAGCATCTGGATGACCCGCTCAAACTGCGTGCCCCCCTTTGGCATTGGGTAATGGATCCTGCTTGCATATTTGTAAGTCTCGTTTTCCGCAAGCTCGGGGTCCATAAGATAATTGGCGAAATAGTCTTCGATGTATTCCTTTGTCGTCGGAGCAGGGATAGTCGAGCCCGGAGGCATTACCGGTATCATGTCCAGTCCCGGGTGCTCAATATATACCGCGATGCCGGGGTACTGGAGGCGGTACTGTTCTTTTTCGAACGACCCTTTCTGTATCTTCTGTTCATAGGAATTCTCGAATATATTGTAGATCAGCTGAAACCATGCATCGGAGATCGTCTTGGCGGACAAGAAAAATGGGCGCATAATAATTCCCCTCTTTTTCCCGTATTGTACCATCTGGCCGCGGTCCAATAAAAGAGGGTTTTCGCCGGCCAGGAGGCACCTTGTATCAGGGGGAGATTGTGGTATATTAATATTGTGGTATATTAATTATGTGGCCGAACACATGGACATCACCAATTTGTCGGGAAGTTTTCTGATCGCGGCCCCCGGGATGGAAGACCCCAATTTCAGCAGGACCGTTGTGCTCATCTGCGAGCATTCGAGGGAAGGCGCTTTTGGACTTATTATCAACAAGGTGCTTATGAACAGCTTTAAACCCCTTCTGAGCGCTTTTGAGATCCAAAAAACCAGTGTCGATCTTCCTATCTATTACGGAGGGCCGGTGAAACCTGAGCAGGGTTATGTCATCTACTCGCCGTACAAAGAAAAATACGGGGCGATCAGGGTAACGAAGAACCTTGCCGTGACCGCGTCGAAAGAAATCCTTCATGACATTGCCGGCGGCAAGGGCCCTTCAAAGTACATGCTTGCCCTGGGGTTTTCCGGTTGGGCGCCTAACCAACTCGAGCAGGAAATGATGACGGACAGTTGGCTTGTCGCGCCGCTGAAATATGATATCATATTCGATATTCCCCCGGCTGACCGCTGGAAAGAGACCGCCGATACGATAGGCGTGGACTTTGGCAGGTTCTTCTGTTCGGGCGGAAGCGCATAGATGTCTTGCTGAAAGAGGCGAAATCAATAGCCTTTCTTTGTCATTCCGGCTTGTCCGGTCATCCTCGGCGACTCGCCGGGGCGAGAATCTTTCTTCGGAAGGACTTCCGACAAGCGGGAGTGACAGATTAACGGCGAAATCTGGAGGAGACGAGTAATGAAAGTTGTTGCGTTCAATGGAAGCCCAAGAAAGGAAGGGAATACCTCTCTTTGTATAAAGACGGTATTTGAAGAGCTCGGAAAAGAGGGATTGGAAACGGAACTGGTCCAGCTGGGCGGCGCCAACATCAGGGGATGCCGGGCCTGCTATAAGTGCTTCGAAAACAAGAATCTTAAATGCATCCAGAAGGATGACCTGAACGGCTTCATAGAGAAGATGATCGGGGCTGACGGAATAATCATCGGCTCTCCGACGTATTTCGCCAACGTTTCGACCGAGGTGAAGGCACTCATCGACAGGGCAGGACTCGTATCACGTGCCAACGATTATCTTTTAAAGAGGAAGGTCGGTGCGGCGGTGGTTGCGGCGCGAAGAGCTGGAGCTACCCACGTGTATTCAAGCATTAATTACTTTTTCGGCATCAGCCAAATGATCATCCCCGGTTCCTCTTACTGGAACCTCGCTTATGGAAGAAACCCCGGCGAGGTGCTGAATGACGAAGAGGGCATGGCCACGTTCAGGGATCTCGGCAGGAATATGGCCTGGCTCCTGAAGAAGATACATTCCTGACAAGGTATGTTAAAGGCCCAATTTCTCGAATAGAGTAACGATTACCGTATTGGACAATACCAAGCCCTTTCTGGTGAGCCGGAGATTCTCGCCCGCTATTTCCAGATAGCCTTCTTCGATCAGTTCGGCTGCCGCTTCGGTGATATTTATTCCCGTCGGCTCCAATCCGGCCAGGGGGATGCCGTCCGTCTTCCTCAGGCCGAGAAAGAGTTGCTCCCGCAGCGCCTCGGTCGCCGAGATTGTAAGCGATTCTTCTACCGGAAGCGTCCCTGTTCTGAGTCGGTCGATGTACACAGGAATATTGCCGGTATTTCTGGTGCGGACTCCGGCAATAAATGAGTGTGCGCCGGCCCCTGCGGCGATATATTCCCCCCTGTTCCAATAGTTCATATTATGACGGCACGTGAAACCCGGCCTGGCAAAGTTGGAGATTTCATAGTGCCCATAATCATTTGCGGCGAGATAGTCTATCGCATCGTCGTACATCTCCAGGACCCGCTCCTCGTCCGGCAATTCGATCCTTTTTTCTTCCAGCAGACAGAACAGAGGAGTTCCTTTTTCCGGGGTGAGCTCGTATGCCGAGATATGGGAAGGGGCGAGCTTTACGGCATTTTTCAGCGTATCGCGCCATGTAGCGCTTGTCTGTCCGGGGATCCCGTACATGAGGTCGAGGGAGATGTTCGTGAGACCGGCCTTTTTGGCCATTTCAAGGGCGGTCACGGCCTCCCGCGAAGTATGTATCCTCCCGAGCGCTTTCAGTTCGTTGTCCTGAAATGACTGTATTCCGAAGCTGATCCGGTTTATGCCCATAGAGACTAAAATCCCCAATTTGGCTTTGCTCAGCGTTCCGGGATTTGCCTCGACCGTGATTTCGGCCTGAGGGGCAAACCTGAAATTAGCTGTCAGACAGGAAAAGAGGATCTCGAAAAATTGTTCGGACATGAGAGATGGCGTTCCCCCGCCGATGTAAACTGTCTTGAGGTTGCCGGCCTCATGTTTCTTCAGGACAAGTTCTTTGCACAGCGCCTCAGCATAATTGTTGGCCTGCTCTTCATCGTATGGGACAGACGTGAAATCGCAGTAGAGGCATTTCCTGACGCAAAAAGGGATATGGATGTACAGATAATCCGCCATGCAATAGTTTACCTCAATGCCGCATATCACGGAGGCAGACATGCCGAAAAAAGCCATAAAAGCGGCAGGATTTGATTGTGATTCACGTAAACGCGGCCGAAACCATGAGTGTCTTTCGGGAAAGGTCAGTTGGCCCCCTCCGGCGACTGTGCGGAGCCGCTGATTATGGCCTTTTTTCTTCACATCTGCCTCCTGTTGTGCCTCGGTGAAATTGCAAGGGGTATCTACCTGGCACGATGAGCCTATCGCGATATGTCTCTCACTGTTTGACAATCGTCCGCTGCGAACTTATCATAAAAATCGATGGATCTGGATAAGCTCATCGATATCATGTCGGCCTTGCGCGGTGAAAAGGGATGCCCCTGGGACAAGGAGCAGACAAGGGAGTCCCTCAAGCCTTTTATAGTGGAGGAGGCCTATGAGGTGCTCGAGGCTATTGACGAGAACAGCGCCGGAGCCATAAAGGAGGAACTTGGAGACCTTCTCTTTCAGATCGTGTTTCAGTGCCAGATCGCAAAGGAAAGGGGGGAGTTCGATATGTCCGGCGTCATCGAGGGGATAGGCAAAAAAATGATTGCAAGACACCCGCATGTCTTTGGCGATGCTGACTATAAGACGTCGGAGGAAGTCCTTGTGCACTGGGAGGCACAAAAAAAACGGGAGGGAAAACAGAGGGATTCCATTCTTGACGGTGTTCCTAAGACACTGCCTTCCTTGCTTCGCGCGCACAGGGTCCAGGACCGGGCGTCGCGGGTCGGTTTCGACTGGGAGAAGGTCGAGGATGTTCTCCCGAAACTCGACGAGGAAATTGGCGAATTCAGGGAGGCCCTTCAGCGCAGGAAATCCGATGAGATAGAGGATGAGCTCGGTGATATATTTTTTGTTCTCGTCAATATATCGCGGTTCGTCGGCGTCAACCCTGAAGATGCCTTGCGAAAGACGATAAGCAAGTTCATCTCGCGGTTCAGGTATATCGAGATGTCGGCGGCCGATGCCGGCAAAACCCTTTCCGACATGACGTTAGCCGAGATGGATGCGCTCTGGGAAGAGGCGAAGAAGAAGTAGGGGCGCTGCTTGCCGTGCCCGCCTTTCCGATGAGGCAATACGCGTCACTGATGCCGCTAAAACGCAACCTTCACTCATTTTATAAGTGGGAATAAGGCTTGTCATTCCCGCTTGTCGGGAATCTTTCTTTAATGGTAATATTGCGAAACATGTTTCGGGGAGACATCGACAGATTTGGCTGACATTTCTTCGTTCAAAGACAGACTTCAGACCTTAGTCGCCAAGTTCGAAAAGGACAAGCACCACTATCTCTCAAAGGGCTATCCTGAAGCCCAGGTCAGGATCGATTTTCTCAACCCCTTTTTTGAGTCCCTCGGCTGGGACATCGAAAACAGGGAGCAGAAGCCGCCTCACGAAAGGGACGTGATTGTAGAGCTTTCACCTGAAACAAGCGGCAGACCTGACTACAATTTCAGAATAAACGGTGCAACAAAGTTCTTTATCGAGGCGAAAGCGCCTTCAATAGCCCTCGACGATGTCAATCATATCCTGCAGGCAAAAAGCTACGCATGGTCGACCAAGGAGGTCTATTTCGTAGTGCTCACCGACTTCGAGGAATTCAAGCTTTTTGACGCATCATTAAAACCCGATCCGCGCCATCCGAACGAAGGGCTGATATTTGATTTCAAATATAACGGCTACCTCGATAATTCAGAAAAGCTGTGGGAATTGTCGAAGGAAAGGGTCGAGCAGGGGTCCCTGGAGGCCCTGCTGCCGAAAGACGTAAAGAGCAAGAGGCTCAGAATTCCGCCTGATAAGTCTTTCCTGGAAGATCTGACCAATTGGCGGGCCGAGCTTGCGAAGGATGTTCACAAGAGAAATCCGGAATTCGATGGGAAATTGCTGAATGATGTTGTCCAAAGGCTTCTCGACAGGATAATTTTTATCCGCATTGCCGAGGATAGGAGGATCAGGCCGGACAGGGAATTGTGGGAGATAGTCGCCCAGTGGAAGGAAGAGGGCAAGAGGAAGTCGATCATGACTCACCTTCTGGATCTTTTCCACGAGATCAACGACGATCTCAACGGCGATATCTTCAAGCCTCATGCATGCGAAAAGGCCGACGTCGATTCCGGACTTCTGGCTGAAATAATAGAAAACCTCTATTTCCCGAAAAGCCGATACCGTTTCGACGCAATCGGCGTAGAACTCCTCGGGAGCATCTACGAACGCTACCTGGGGAGCACGATTCGTGTCACACCCCAGCGGGTGAAGGTCGAGGAAAAACCCGAAGTCAGGAAGGCAGGCGGCGTCTACTATACGCCGAAATACATCGCCGATTACATCGTCCGGAATACCGTCGGCAAGATTATAGAGGGTAAGACCCCGAGACAGATCGAAAAGATAAAGATTCTCGACCCGGCCTGCGGCTCGGGTTCGTTCCTTCTTGGCGCATATCAGTACCTTATCGATTACCACTTAAAGTATTACCGCGACCATCCGAAAGAGGCCCAGACGCTTCATCTCTTCCCCTACTGGAATATATCACCCGAAGAGCTGAGTCTTCCGCTGCATGAAAAGGCAAAGATTCTCAGGAATAACATTTTCGGCGTGGATATCGACCCCCAGGCGGTCGAGATTACGATGATGAGCCTTTATCTTAAGGCCCTCGAAGGCGAGAGGGGCATGTTGCCAAAGAAACAGCACCTTCTGCCATCGCTGGGCAGCAACATCAAATGCGGCAACAGCCTGATAGGGTATGACATCTTGGACGCCCGACTATTCGATGACGATACGAAAAGCCGTATCAATCCCTTTGACTGGAATTCCAAGTCCACAGGCTTTGGCGAGATCATGGCCAGCGGAGGGTTCGATGCGGTAATCGGTAATCCGCCGTATGTGAGAATTCAGGCGATGAAGGAATGGGCGCCTGTAGAAGTGGAATTTTATAAAAGCCAATATGTTTCTGCTAGCAAAGGAAACTACGACATCTACGTTGTGTTTGCTGAGAAGGGACTAGTTCTTTTGAATAATAAGGGACGCTTGGGCTTCATATTGCCTCACAAGTTCTTCCAATCTCAGTATGGGGCGCCACTCAGAAGTATTATTTCAAAAGGAAAGAATCTTTCCGCAGTTGTCCATTTTGGAGCTCAGCAAGTTTTTGAGGGCGCTACTACCTATACCTGCCTTATCTTCCTCGATAAAGCGCCTAACAAACAATTCGATTTCATAAAAGTCGATGATATTGCCGCGTGGCGCAAGACGGAACAGGCAGTCAAGGGTAAAGTGCCTAACGCAGAGGTAAGAAATACGGAATGGAATTTCGCAGTTGGCGAAGATGCATTTTTTTTCAAAAAGCTTAATAACATTGCGTTAAAATTAGGAGCTATTGCGGACATTTTTGTTGGTTTGCAAACAAGCGCCGATGACGTATTTATAATGGACTTGATCGGGGAGACAAATGACACAGTTCGCCTTAAATCGAAGGCCCTTGATAAAGAGTGGGTATTTGAAAGGGGATTGTTGTTTCCACTCATCAGCGGAACAGATGTTTGCCGTTATACTCCCTTACCGTCTCGTCAGTATATTCTCTTTCCGTATGAAGTCGAAAATAAGGCGGCGACTTTGGTGAGTTTCAAGGTGATTTCCGAAAAGTATCCCAATACGGCAGCTTACCTAAAGGAAAATAAGAAGCGACTCGAAGAGCGTGAACGCGGCAAGTTCAAAGACCATAGTTGGTATCGTTTCGGAAGGAATCAGAATATTGGGATTCAGGATCAAATAAAGCTTTGCGTACCTCGACTGGTGGATAAGCTGTACGCCGCTTACGATACGGCTGGAAGTCATTACTTAGACAATGTAGATGTTGGCGGCATAACCTTGAAAGAGGAATACAGAGATCTTGATTACAGGTATCTGCTTGCACTCTTAAACTCTAAATTACTTCGGTGGTACTTTCCATTTGTAAGCCTGCCTTTTCGTGGAGGGTGGTTGTCAGCTAACCGACAATTTTTATCGCAGCTTCCCATCCGCACTATCGACTTCGAGAACCTGTCCGATAAGGCCCTTCACGATAAACTCGTCGCCCTTGTTGACAGCATGCTCGAACTTCATAAAAAGAAAAACGCTCTCCCTCCCTCCGCCGAGCGAGAAAAAATCGAACGTGAGATTACGATTACAGATGAAAGGATCGATGAGATTGTATATGGGCTTTATGAGGTGACGGATGAGGAGAGGAAGATAATTGAGAGCGAATGAAGGATATGTGGCATAGATTTGAAAGAGCGATCTGCAAAAGAGGAGAAATGATTTTAAGCGAATCATCAGGTAAAATGAGGGCATAAAGGAGACAAGCATGAACGAAACTCTACAGCATACGATAAAGGCATTCATCAGAAAAGGCGAAAAATATTATGTGGCGGAATGTCTTGAGATTCCCGTGGTAACGCAGGGGAAAACTATCGACGAGGTCGTCACAAATCTCAGGGATGCGGTTGCGCTCCATCTGGCGGGAGAGAATCTCGCAGAGCTTGGACTGGCGGCAAATCCGACACTGATTATCACCATGGAACTGGAACCTCTTTCAATTGTCGCCTAAACTAAAGCGACTTTCCGGAAAAGAAGTTTTGTCTATCCTATCGCAATTCGGCTTCACTGTGGCCGCTCAAAAAGGCAGTCATGTCAAGCTGCGAAGGGTTGCAGTCTCGGGAGTAACCCAGACATTGACAATAGTCATGCATGATGAGCTTGATATCGGTACGTTGCGGGCAATTCTGCGCCAAGCAAGCCGCTACATTCCTGAAGAGCAACTGAGGAAAGAATTCTATTCTGAATAACCTCCTAACAAGTCCCGCCATGTGGCGCGAGGATGAGGAAAATACTTTAATAATTATTACACCCTATGGTCTCTGCCACAGTTCCAAATTTCTGTCATTCCGGCTTGTCCGGAATCGGCTGTTTGCCTTTCCATAATAGCGATTCCCGACGCACTTCGCTTGCGGGAATGACAGCAATAAGTACACATTCAAATAATGGACGCCCTGCGGTCTCTGCCGCAGGGTTCTTCACTAAAGGACACATAATTCATTCCTGAAAGTTCTATACCGGCTCCGCATGTTATACTAAAGGTACAAAGGCAAGGAGGATAACAAATGTCCGTATTGGATAACTTATATAATGCGCTGACGAGAAAAGTGCAGACAGCAAACAAGGATATCACCAGGGAGATAGTGGAAGACTGGGTTGGAAATGCCGGTTATAAGTCTCAACAAATAGCCTTCATGTCTGCCGCTCTAAGCGAACTGGAGAGCGGAAAATATACACCCGAGGAAATGGCTTGGGATATACTGCATTTAGCCTGTCTGGATAACTAATGAAGAGGAAGAAAACATCACATTTTTCGGTTGAGGACATAATCAGGAGTGAGTTCAAGAAACCTGTTAGCAGGGGAACTATCGGCAAGGACGCAGACGGTTTACTGTGGGCCTACGGTATAATCCTAAAAGACTCTCGCTACTGTGTTGAAGTCATCAGGATAGACCTGGAGACCCATGAGGCGGCAAGGATAAAGGACAAAGAAAGCTCGTATGAGCAAAGGGAAGGTGCAAACGCTTACATAACAGGACTGAAAAAGGAAATCCTTCCGCCTGCTGCCGATACTGCAAAAACCAATGTGCCATAGCAGGCTTGACAAAGGCGTCCCGCTGGTGTCTTGTTTCCTGATTTCTCGACGCGGCACTCTTTGATCCCTCTTTTCCCGAATTTAATAATTATTTATAATTATTACACCCTGTGGTTTCTGCCACAGTTCCAAATTTCTGTCATTCCGGCTTGTCCGGAATCGGCTGTTTGCCTTTCCATAATAGCGATTCCCGACGCACTTCGCTTGCGGGAATGACAGCAATAAGTACACATTCAAATAATGGACGCCCTGCGGTCTCTGCCGCAGGGTTCTTCACAATCGGGGATACGTAGGGGCGCTGCTTGCCGCGCCCTTTTTCCTTGCGGGCCTGTTGTAAAATTAAAGGATGAGGCGTATCCTGCATATCGACATGGACGCGTTTTTTGCCGCGGTCGAACAAAAGAGGCATCCTGAGCTTATAGGCAAGCCGGTGGTGATCGGCGGGGAAGGGGACCCCACGCAGAGGGGTGTTGTCTCAACGGCTTCGTATGAGGCAAGGAAGTTCGGGGTCCATTCGGCGATGCCGCTTAGGACCGCCTATAAGCTTTGTCCTCAGGCAGTTTTTCTGCCTGTCGATTACCGCGAATATTCGCGCGTTTCGGAGATCATAAAACATATCCTCCGTGAGTTCAGCCCGCTTATGGAGGACGTCGGGATCGATGAGGCCTTTCTCGATATCTCAGAGATTGACCTTCCTGCCGGGGAGATTGCGTCGGAGATCAAGAAAAGGATCGGAGAGGGAACCGGTCTCACCTGTTCAATAGGCATCGGACCAAATAAACTTATCGCGAAGATAGCCTCCGATATGCAAAAGCCCGATGCTCTCACGATTATTTCTGAGGCGGACATTCAGTCGAGATTATGGCCTTTGTCCGTCAGAAAGCTCTGGGGCGTGGGGCCGAAGACGGAGACGCATCTGAAAAGTATGGGGATCGAGACGATAGGACAGCTGGCTGCCTTGCCGCTCGAAACCCTGGTCGAAACATTCGGCAACTCTTACGGTAATTTTCTTTATGAGTCGTCGCGGGGTATCGACGATGCCCCTCTCGTCACCCATTGGGAGCCGAAATCGGCAAGCAGGGAGACCACCTTTCAGCGCGATACGGACAATTGGCAGGCAATCGCTAAGAACCTTGCAGACTTGTCAAGGGAGGTCGTCGATGACCTGAAGAAGTCGGGATACAGGGGGAAAAATGTCACGGTGAAGATAAGATTTAGCGACTTCGAGACGGTGACGAGGGCCAAAACATTGCCGGCGCCGACCGATTCCCTGGAATCGATTCGCAGGACAGCCTTCGAATGTCTGGGGAGAGTCGAACTGAAGAAGAGGGTGCGACTTGTCGGCGTCAGGGTGGGAAAACTCGAAAGGGTCTTTTCGGGGGAAAAGGATATAGAGGAATGAGGGCGCTGCTGCAGAGAGTGTCTGAGGCGAGCGTCATCACCGAGGTCTGCGCCTTTGCGCGATGAAAATTCCTGGTTCGGGCTTAGCGTGGCGAGGCGATGAGCTGCACCGTAAGGTATGTGAGCGAAAGAAGTCCGGATGGGGTGCAGAATTTGTCCGCTGCCATGTTATAATAATAAAAGCATTTTTTGGCAAAATTGGTATGCAGGGAGGGCGGAAGGCATGTCAGACTTGATAAAAAAGGCGATATTCCCCGCGGCAGGACTGGGGACGAGGTTTTTGCCGGCAACCAAGGCGTCACCGAAGGAGATGCTGCCGATAGTGGACAAGCCGATGATCCAGTATGGGGTGGAAGAGGCTATCTCGTGCAAGATTAACGAGATCGTTATTATTACCGGAAAGCATAAGAGAAATATAGAGGACCATTTTGATTACGCTTTTGAGCTCGAGGCGAAATTAAAGAAAAGCGGAAAGAAAAACCTCATCAATGAAATCAACCGCTTGAGCAAGGTCAAGATCGCCTATATCAGACAGGGGTACGCTCTTGGACTTGGCCATGCGATCTCGTGTGCGAAGCCGTTTGTCAATAACGAGCCTTTTGCCGTCATCCTCAGCGACGACATCATCGATACCGGCGATACCCTTCTGAAGGACATGGTGGCGCTCTACAAGAAGCTCAGAAGCCCGATTCTCGCCCTGGAAAGCGTTCCGGTTTCGGAAATCCACCGCTACGGCGTGATCGGCGGAGTGAAGGAATGGGACGGCGTCTACCGGATCAATGAGCTCGTCGAAAAACCGAGCGCAGAAACAGCGCCCTCGGACCTCGCTATCATAGGAAGATATATCCTTACCCCGGACATCTTCGAAATCCTCGAAAGGTCGAGGCCGGGGAAGGGGGGAGAGATACAACTTACCGACGCGATCGCTACGCTACTCAAACAGAGGCCGGTGTACGGATACCTTTTTAAGGGCAAGAGATATGACGCCGGTGACAAGCTCGGGTACCTGAAGGCTACGGTCGATTTCGCCCTCAAGAACCCGGAACTTTCGGGTCAGTTCAGTGCCTATCTGATGGAAGTGGCTAAAAAACTGAAGCATTGATTGCCCCTGCCCCGTGTTGCTATCTTCAGCGATTTATGTTAAATGTTAAGAAGATGGTGCGTTGCGGGTCCCCGGACCCAGTACGAAGTACAAGGAGATGGAATGGCTGAATTTGACAAAACCGACAGCAATAAAGACAAAGAAGTGCAGATCCCTGACAGCCTGCCGGTCCTGCCTGTGAGGGACATCGTCGTTTTTCCTTACATGATCATCCCTCTTTTTGTGGGGAGGGAGATATCGATCAAGGCTATCGACCATGCGTTAAGCACCAACAGGATGATTCTTCTTTTGACGCAGAAGGACCTCAGCATTGAAAACCCGAGTGTGAATGATCTCTATACGATCGGCTCCGTGGGGATGATAATGAGGATGCTGAAGCTGCCGGACGGCAGGGTGAAGATCCTTGTCCAGGGGCTGGCAAAGGCGAGGGTGAAGGGATTCGCACAACCGGGTCCTTTTTTTACGGCGGATATCGAGAAGTTGGAGGAGGTCAAGCCGGAAAGTCTGTCTATCGAAGAAGAGGCCCAGATCAGGACCGTGAAGGAACAGCTCGACAAGGCCGTCTCTTACGGCAAGACTATCCTGCCGGACATCATGGTGGTGATCGAGAACCTCGACGATCCCGGAAGGCTTGCTGACCTGGTGGCATCCAATCTCGGCCTCAAGGCGGAACAGGCGCAGGAGATCATGGAGATAGTCGATCCGGTGCTGAGATTGAAGCGCGTAAGCGAGATCCTCAGCCGTGAAATAGAGCTGCTCATCGTGCAGCAAAAGATCCAGTCCGAGGCAAGGGGAGAGATCGACAAGACGCAGCGTGAGTACTTTTTAAGGGAGCAGTTGAAGGCGATCCAGAAGGAACTGGGCGATATAGATGAGAGGGCAGAAGAGGCAAGGGAGTTCAGAAAAAAGATCGAGGATGCGAAGATGCCCGAAAAAGTGCTGAAGGAAGCGGAAAAGCAGCTGAAGAGGCTGGAGAAGATGCATCCGGACAGTGCAGAGGCAGCAACGATACGCACCTATCTGGACTGGCTGGTTGAAATTCCCTGGGCGAAGAGTACTAAGGACAACCTCGACATAAAGATAGCCAAGAAGGTGCTGAATGAGGACCATTACGACTTAGAAAAAGTGAAGGAGAGGATCCTCGAGTATCTGAGCGTAAGAAAACTGAAGGAGAAGATGAAGGGGCCGATCCTCTGTTTCATCGGGCCTCCGGGTGTCGGAAAAACCTCGCTCGGACGTTCGATTGCGAGGTCGCTCGGCAGAGAGTTCGTAAGAATGTCTCTCGGCGGAGTAAGGGACGAGGCTGAAATAAGGGGCCACCGCCGCACCTACGTAGGCGCACTGCCCGGAAGGATCATTCAGGGCATCAAGCAGGCTGGAACGATCAACCCCGTGTTCATGCTCGACGAGATCGACAAGATAGGGATGGACTTCAGGGGCGACCCGTCCTCGGCGCTTCTCGAAGTGCTTGACCCCGAGCAGAACTTCTCTTTTACGGACCATTATCTTTCGGTGCCGTTCGATCTTACGAACGTCATGTTCATCACGACCGGCAACCTCGCCGACACCATACCCGGTCCGCTGAGGGACAGGATGGAGATCATTTATCTTTCCGGCTACACGTCGGAGGAAAAACTCGGCATCGCAAAGAAGTATCTCCTTCCGAAGCAACTGGAGGAGCACGGCCTTACGAAGAAAGTCCTGACGATCACCGATTCGGCCCTTACCCTTCTGATTTCTCAGTATACGAGGGAAGCTGGGGTAAGGAACCTTGAACGTGAGATCGCGAACCTCTGCAGAAAGGTGGCGAGGAGGATCGCCGAAGGCAGAGAGAAGAAGTTCGAGGTCGTTATCGGGAACCTCCAGAGTTTTCTCGGTGTGCCGAAGTTCCTGCCTGAAGAAGAGATGGCGCATGACGAAGTCGGCGT
>JAKAIZ010000082.1 GCA_021814065.1 Nitrospirota bacterium
GTGCCTGCCGCTCCTCTTCCGCGTTTTGCTTCGTGAAGATCGATATCCCGACGTAAAGGAAGAGGTTGATCGAAAGACCCCAAAAAAGGGAATGACTCCATCTGTCGAGGTCTTTCAGGCCGAAAAGCGCAGTAGGATTGAAAAGGTCGGAGTTGATGATCTGGAGGATCAGCCCCTTTTTTTCAAATACCCCCGCCTTGATCATCGCGGGAACAAGCAACGTGTAGCACCAGATCACAAAACCGGCGACAATCCCGGCAGCCGCCCCCAACTTGTTGCCCCGCTTCCAGTATAATCCCAGAATGATCGCGGGGGCGAAAATCGTGACCGCCTCGAAGGACTTCAGTCCGATATCCACAAGGCTGTAAAATTCACCGATCGAAATCGCGAAGAAATAACCGAGGAAGACACATCCAAGGATAATGATTCTCTTAAGGTTCAGGATGATCGTGGGGAACCCCGTCATCTCATTGAAGCGGTAAATCGCCGGCATAACGAGGTTGTTCATGACCATCGTACTTAGTGCAAGGGACTCGACGATAATCATCCCGGTAGCAGCAGAAAAACCGCCTATGAAGGCCACAAGCGCCAGGAACGCCTTGCCGTTGCCGAGAGGAATCGTCAGCATGAAATTGTCGGCATTCGCCTGGTTCCCTCCGAGCAGCAGTCCTCCGAAGGCCACGGGCATTACGAAGACGTTGATGAGAATAAGATAAAGGGGGAAAAGCCACATCGCTTTTGAAAGATGGGAAACGTCGGAATTCTCCACGACCGATACATGGAACTGCCTCGGCAGGAACATGATCGCCATCATCGAAAGAAAGAGCAGCGCCGCCCATTCGCCGTAACTCACAGAAGTCCCCTGACCCAGATAGAGCAGCCCGCTGTACGGGGAGTCCTTTATCCGGCTGAAGATGTCGAAAAACCCGTGGAAAAGCCCATAGGTGACGAAGATACCGACCATCAGGAAGGCGATGAGTTTGACGATCGACTCGAAGGCGATCGCGAATATCAGTCCTTCATGCCGTTCCGAGGAGTCCAGCCTCCGCGCACCGAAAATAATCGCAAATACCCCGAGCACGAGGGTGATAAACCATCCGGCCGCGGCTGTCCCCTTCACCTCGCCCGAAAGGATCGTAAAGGTGTTCATGATCGCCTTTATCTGAAGGCCGAGATAAGGGGTAATCCCTACGACCGCAACGACCGTCACCAGTGCAGAAAGAAAAAGTGAATTACCGTAGCGGGAACCGATAAAATCCGAGATGGTGGTGATCCTGTTCTTCTTGGCGATATTGATGATCTTTTTTAGAACGACCCACCACAGCGATGCCATCAGGGTGGGACCTAGATAAATCGTGAGGAACGATAAGCCTGAGGTCGCCGCTTTGCCGACACTTCCATAGAATGTCCAAGAGGTGCAGTAAACAGCCATCGAAAGCGAATACACGTAGGGGTTCGAGACGATACTCTGACCGGATTTCTTCCTCTTGTCCGCGTAATATGCCACAAGGAAGAGGATGCTGAGATAACCCAGGATAACGATGAAGAGGAGCCAGCCTTTAAACATTATGACCGCCCCGGTTGTTGGTTTTCCTGATGAATAGGCTGATTACGATGATAAAGGCGGCCCACAGCCCGAAAAGATAGAACGGAAGGGACAGGCTGAAGATCGAGAGAAACGGCCAGTTAAAAAGGAGTGTACCGACAAGAAAGAGGAAGAACCAGCGCTCTCTATTGTTCATTAAACTAAAGTATCATTTAGCCCAATCTATTATCAACCCGTGTTCCTCGCCGGTCTTTCTAATAAATCGACCGGATCCTCCCGGTTCTCTTGTCCACAATCACGGTGTCGATCACTTTGCCGCTTTTGTCCATTATTTCAGCCTCGAAGTAAAGGTTCTTTTCCGTGATCTTGCCTATCTTCACGTCTTTCTTCGAGAAATACTCTTCAAGTATCTTTTTTGCCTGGTCCCGGGAGGTGACCTCTTTTTGCTCCCCGTATCCCCCTCCTTCGGAAATGCCGTAGGGCGCCCTCTCCCCGGCACGGCCCGCCACGAAAAAGGCTGCGCGTCCGTCGCAGGCCGGACCTGCCATTCGTCCCGGCATCGCCCAACCCGACACATGAGACAATAGGACCGTGAAGGCCGACAGGGCAACCGCCGCGAAAAGCAGTCTTCCCGAAACCCTCCCTGTCATACCAACTTCCCCCTCTCCACTTTCGGAGTGCCTCTTTCCGGTCATAGAAGACATTACCTTAAGGATAGCAGTTCATTTACCACTGAGTCACAGAGACACAGAGAAAACAATGGCTTGCCGAATAATTTTTGTTTTACTATCAGGCTAAAGAATGCATCCAGGCCTTTTCTCTTTCTTTTCAACTCGGCGCCTCCGTGTCTCTGTGGTTAAAAGCTTTCTCTATGATTATAGAGATAAAGAACAGGCAGGTCAACGATGTACCGCCCTCACCCGGCATAAGGAAAGAATACGGGCGGCATCAGAAACGCGTATCGCCCTAAAAAGGTGAGGCGGCCGTTGCGGCCGCCTCGTTCTCCCCGATGATTTTATTTCTTGTGGCAGCGACTGCAGTTTGCGGCATCCTCCGTCTTGAATGCCTTTTCACCATTGTGGCATTCGCCGCAAAACTTGCCCTTATTGATCTCCGCCATCGTCATCTGGTCGGCGCCCTTTTTCATCTTGAATATCTTCGTGTGGCAGTCGCTGCATTTCAGTCCCTTGTCGGCGTGGATTTTTCCGTCGAAAATCACTTTCCCGGCCGGCGTCGACCACTCGACGGTCTTGCCTGACGGCACTGCAAGGGCGCTTCCTGCAAATACGGTCACGATGCAGGCCGTGATCATCAGCACAAGCACTTTCATTGCTACTTCCCCGGCAGCTATAGTCCTTTTCTGTACCCCTGTATTCTTCACTTCTTATGTCTCCTTCCTGCTGGACCTCCGGGCGGCATTCCGCCCGGCCGGCCATGGTTAATAATCACCGTAAAAGCCCCGTCTTGCGTCCTCGCGGCCCCGTCCGTAGTAATAGTTTGCCCTCTCGTCGCGCCAGCCTCTTTCATAGGCGCCGCGAAACGGCTTCCGGCAGTTACGATAGACCGGCCGGTCGTAGATGATCTCGGTTCGTGTTGTATAGTACGAGACCGGAGGAGTCTCCACATACACGGGCACAGGACGGTAAGTGTCCGACGCCATCGCATGGAGGATCGGCCCTCCGAAAAGCACTATGGCCCCAGCGAGCATTGCTGCCGACTCGTTATTCATCGCATCCGCCCTCGGAGTGGCTGCCAGCAGGAAGCCGAAAGTCAGGACAAAGACCAAGCCTATTAAGAATATCTTCTTCATTCTCTTCACCTCCTTCCGTCGGGATTCTTCCTTCGTTGTCCTAAGATTAACAAAAGAATATGAACTGACCGCGAACGGATTGTGAAGAATTGTGAAGATATCAGCAGGGAAAGGTGAGACTGAAGACCGTACCTTTACCTAACTCGCTCCGCACGGAGACTGTTCCGCCGTGCGCCGTGATAAGTTCTCTGACGATAGTGAGTCCCAGCCCGAGCCCGCCGGCTGATGCGCGGTAGAACCTTTCGAACACAAAGGGGATGTCTTCCGCCTTGATACCGCAGCCGTCGTCGGCCACCTCAATCACTGTGGCCTCCTGATTCGCCGAGATCGAGACCGTGACCTTCCCGCCCTTTTCAGTAGCCTTCAGGGCGTTGCCCAGCAGGTTGATCACGATCTGGCTCAATCTGTCCGGATCCGCCTTGATCATCGTCCCTTCCCCGCCTGCGAGCCCGAGTTCAACATCTTTTTCCGCGAATATCTTGCGGTATCTATCGACGATATTGACCAGAAAGGGTTTCAGGGCGAAGACCTGTTTTCTGAGGGTTAATTCACTCGCCTCTGCCTGGGAAAGTTCTTCAAGCCCCTCTATGATCCTCCTGAGCCTGCCGATTTCGGCATAGAGAGACTGAAGGTGCTCTTTGTCGGCCGGAATGAGGTTATCGATCATTCCTTCGAGTTCCCCCCTGATTGCACCGATTGGGGTTCTGAGTTCGTGCGCGATATTCGACGTAAGCTTTCTGCGGAGAGATTCCTGGACCTCCAGGGTATGGGCCATCCTGTTGAACGCCTCCGAGAGCCTGCCGATCTCGTCTTTGCCGGACAGTAACACCCTTCTTTTTAGGTCTCCCGCGCCGACGGCCCCTACCGCATCGGTCAGTCCTTTAATGGGATAGGTCAATCTTTTCGAAAAAACAATGCTGAGGACGATCGCCAACCCTCCCAGTGCAACGAGAGAGATCAGGAGAAACCTGTTCGACCGCATTATGAAGACCCCGCTCTTTTTCGGATGAAGAAACCTCGCATCGAGGCGGCCTATCTCCTTTCCGCCGAGGAAGAGTGCATAGGGAAGGAAACGGCTGTTTTCCCCCGCGGTCCTCTGCTCGGAAATCGCCATGATCCGCTTTTTTACCAGTGGGGAAAGGGTTGCAATCGCCGACTGCGTATCGGTAACAAGGTTTCCATTCCCGTCGTATAGCCTGATTTCGAAGCCGAGCATAAGCGCCCAGACCGCGTCCTCTATTACCGCCTGCTTTTCCCATCCAGAATACCTTTCATAGGTGCTCTCCAGCGCCGCCGTGACCCAGTAGGCCCTGTCCTCCATCTCGCCTTCCATGTATTCCCTGAAGTCTGACACCATGAATTCACGAAGCAGGAAGGCCGCCGACAGGGCGACAAGGGAAACGGCAACAAGCAGGAGAAAGAACTTCTGCCAAAGGCTCTTAATCATCCTTTTTCCCTGAAAAACGGTAGCCCACGCCGTAAATCGTGAGGATGAAGGCGGGGTTCCGCGGGTCGTCTTCGAGCTTGTGTCTCAGGTTCTTGATATGAGCGTCTATGCTCCTTTCGTACCCTTCGAACTGATAACCGAGGGCCTTTTCGACAAGTTCCTCCCTCGTGAAGACCTTGCCTGGATAAGACGAAAGCGTGTGGAAGACCTTGAACTCGGTGGGGGTCAGATCAACCCGGTGGCCGTTTTTCCTGACCTCATACGAATGCCCGTCAATCACCAGAAGACCGTTATTGAAGCTCAGGGGACCGCCTGCCGACAGGTCTCCCTTCTGGGCCCTTTTCAATACCGCCTTCACCCGATAGACAAGTTCCCTGGGGCTGAAAGGCTTTACCACGTAATCATCGGCGCCGAGCGCGAAACCCGCGATCCTCTCCTCTTCAGAAGACTTTGAGGTGAGCATGATGACAGGGAAATCCCCCAATTCCCTGAGTTCCTGACACAACACTTCTCCGGTCGTGTCCGGCAGCATAAGGTCGAGGATGACCACCAGGGGGAGTTCCTTTGCCGCGGCGCCGGCAGCCTCTTTGCCCGTTTCCGCGTGTATCACCCGAAATCCGGCGCCCTCGAGATATATCTTCACAACCCGCGCGATCTTCCTGTCGTCTTCAATAAGAAGAATCGGTCTCAGCATAGGCCCCTCATCCCTTCCGGCAAGCAGCGGTGTTCATCGAAAGCCCGGCGCCTCACTATATCTTCTGTCCGCGTTTGACAACGACGGCTCAATCCCCCTCATCACGTGACATTTCCTCTTTCTGTCCCGCGATTTTTTCATAAAGCTCGGGCTCCAGTTTTTTCAGACAATCCGGGCAGATGCCGTGTGTAAACTCCGCTTCGGTATGTTCTGCTATGTAATGTTCCACCTGTTTCCAGTAGCCTTTGTCGTCACGAACCTTCTTGCACCAAGCGCATATCGGAAGCAGCCCGCTCAGCGTCTTTATTTCGTCCAGGGCTTTCTTAAGTTGAGCGATGATCTTTGTCCGCTCGTCGAGGTCAGACCTCAGTCTGGACAGAAGGATTGTCGTTACGATGAAAAAGCCGAGGTGTACAAGAGAGTTCCAGACCTCAGTCGGCAGATCCCTGTAAATTTTGCCGGCCAGAGAGTCCGACAGAAATATCGTCATGATACCGACAACAGACATCAAATAGCCGGCCCTTCTGCTATGGAACCATGTGACATAGCCGATCGGCGCAAGGTAAAAAAGGGCGATCCCAATATCATGACCGGTAAGAAAGTCGATACTGCCTACGATCATATTCAGGAGCATCCCTGCAGAAATGACAATAATCTTTTGTTTCGACGAAATCTTCATGCCGGCTTCTGCTGTGTATACTCTAATAATGCAACTGGTAATTCCGCCGGTCGCCGCTCATGTGCTATTTCCGCGCTTCCCCGGTGTCACCGTTCTGCTCCTGTTTTTCCAGCAACGCATTCTTTTCTCCAGCTGAATCAAACTGACATTACCTTACCGCGATCCCGGCATACCCCACGACGCTGTCGTAATCACCGGAGACGTCCCCGGACGTCGCATATTTGACGAGGCGCGCCGACTTAGCACCGAGCTCCCTTGCGGCCGAAAGCATTGCGGTGGCCGGCATGTATCCGCACATCGATATTCGTTCCCGGACAACCGTCTCATACAGCCCTTCCGGATCTATCGCTAGGATCCTGTCGATCGCCTCCTGGTCCTTCTGCCTTGCCGTTTTTTCCGAAACGTAATGACTCATATCGGAACTCGCCGCGATCACGACGCTATAATCGACGCTCTTGATCGCACGGGCGATCCCCCTGCCGAGTTCGATGCAGTCATCGACTGATGCGGCAAGCAGTGTTATCGGGACTATTTTCACGTCTTTCGAAAAATAAGAGATAAACGGCAACTGCACTTCAAGGGAATGTTCGAAGAGGTGGGCCCGGCTGTCCCATGTCACGCCCGGATCGTTCAGCAGTATCTTTGCCGCCAGTTTCCTGTCGACATCGAATGCGCCGAGGGGTGTCTCCCACTCCAGGTCGTCTGACAGAGAGATGCGCGATCCGAGGCCGGTATGGTTGGGACCCAGCAGCACAAAGGTTTTCGGAAACCTGATCGACGAGTAGACCGCCCCGGCGACTGGCCCGGAGTAGATGAATCCTGCATGGGGCACGACCACGCCGATCACGTCCTCTTTCGGCGAGTCCGTGACCACATACTGACCCACCTGTTCGAGAAGCCTGTCCCTGGTGCCGTAATAGAACTGCCCCGCGACCGCGGGCGCCCTCTTCGCCATGCGATCTCCCTAAAAGACGTCCTCTTCGATATCCCGATATTCCCTGTCGGTGTAGTCCGTAAACCTTGTACAGTGCGCAAGGAACGTGAGCGGGACGGTGTCCGTAGGTCCGTTGCGCTGCTTTGCGACGATGATCTCAGCCTTGTTTTTATTGTCCTGCATTTCCTTGTTATACACTTCGTCGCGGTAAAGGAAGATAATCACATCGGCATCCTGCTCGATGGCGCCGGATTCCCGGAGGTCGGCGAGGGTCGGCTTCTTGCTCCCCCCCCTGGTCTCGACACCCCGGTTGAGCTGACTCAGCGCGATCACCGGCACGCGCAGCTCCTTTGCAAGCCCCTTCAGCGACCTCGATATCTCAGATATCTCCTGTTCGCGCCGCTCGGCGTTGCCCCTTCCCCTCATCAACTGGAGGTAGTCGACAATGATCATGCTCAATCCGTGCTCCGCCTTCAGCCTCCTTGCCTTGGCCCTCATCTCGAGCACAGTCATACCGGACGAATCGTCGATAAAGATAGGCGACTCGGCCAGTTTACTCGCGGCGCTCGTCAGCTTATGCCAGTCGTCTTTTCTGATAAAGCCCTTCCGGATGTCGTTGGAGTTGACCATCGCCTCGGAACAGAGCATCCTGAATGCTAGCTGTTCCTTCGCCATTTCGAGGCTGAATATCGCCACCGGCTCCTTCAACTCAACACCCACGTGCTGCGCGATATTGAGACTGAACGCAGTCTTGCCCATAGAAGGCCTGCCCCCGACGATTATGAGATCGCTCTTTTGAAATCCGGTAGTGAGTTCATCGAGTTTTCCGAAGCCCGAGGGAACACCCGTGATCGCTTCCTTCCTGTCGTAAAGGTGTTCGATCATCTGGAAGCTGTCTTTAATGACCTCTTTAAGCGTCACAAATGACGCCTTGATCCTCTTGTCGGACAGGTCGAAAACCGTTTTCTCTGCGAAATCGATCAATTCCTCCGGATCGAGTTCGCTTTCGTAGACATTGCTTGCGATGTCGGTGACAGAACGGAGCAATCCCCTAAGCATGGCTTTCTCTCTTACGATCTTGGAGTGGTACCGCACATTCGCCGACGTGGGGACCATCGAGGCCAATGAAGCAAGATATCCGGACCCGCCCACCGCGTCAAGAGTGTTCTTCCTCTTCAACTGGTCCGTAAGCGTGATGATATCGATCGGCTCGTTTTTGTCGAAGAGTTCGCTCATGGAGGAGAATATCCTCCGGTGGGATTCTTTATAGAAATCGTCCTCTGCGATGAGCTCCAGCGCGGCTATTAACGCGTTGTTATCGATTAAAACAGCGCCTAATATCGACTGCTCAGCTTCGATGTTCTGAGGCGGAAGTTTACTGAGAGTTGATTCAATTTCCTTCATTCCTGCCCGCTACATCTAATCGGACGACTCTGCAACGACATGCACCTTTACGGTTGCCGATACTTCCGGATGGATCTTCACTTCCACTGAATATTCCCCCAGTCTTTTGATCGGCTCCTCAAGGGATATCTTTTTCTTGTCGATTTCGAACCCTTCGGCCTTCAGGGCCTCGGCGATATCCATCGTGGTAACGGAGCCGAAGAGTTTCTCTTCCTCTCCCGCCTTCGCCCTTATGGTAAGGGAAAGCGCCGACAATTTCTCCGCAGTCGCCTGAGAAGCACCCCGTATCTTGGAGGCGCGTTCGTGGATTATCTTTTTATTATGTTCGAACTCCTTAATGTTCTTTGTATTTGCCTCGACGGCGAGCTTCTTCGGGAAAAGAAAATTTCTCGCATACCCATCGGAGACGCTAACCACATCGCCTATTTTTCCTAAGTTTTTCACATCATCTCTGAGAAATACTTTCATCAAACCTCTCCTTAAACTTTTTGATAAGTATACCATAACATAGTAACGGCAATAAATGGATAGCAGGCCGTAGGGAAGATCAATTCCCTGTGCCGCAATCTCTTTCGCATTGACAAAAACGCTCCCCATCAGTATATTGTTTATAAACTTGTTTATTGCTAAACTTGTGACACTAAAGGGGGAACCATGGCAGACACAGAAACCAAGAAAAAGATGGCGATCATCGCGAGCAAGGGTACGCTGGATATGGCCTATCCGCCGCTCATCCTCGCCTCTACCGCAGCGGCGATGGACGTAGAGGTGCAGATATTCTTTACGCTCTACGGCGTCGATATCGTCAACAAGAACAAGTACCGTTCGCTGAAGGTGGCGCCGATCGCAAATCCGGCGATGCCCTCGCCTATACCTTTCCCAAATATACTGGGCATGCTTCCGGGCATGACCTCAATAGCAACGACGATGATGAACGGGATGATCAAGAAGATCAACTGGCCCTCGATCCCCGAACTCGTCGACGCCTGCAGGGAAATGGACGTCAAGTTCATCGCCTGCACGCCGACCCTCGAGATGACCGGGGTGAAGAAAGAGGACCTCGTGGAAGGGACGATCGCTGCAGGGGCGGCCGAGTTCCTGGACTTTGCACTCGATGCGAATATAAGCTTGTTTATATAATCCACCCTGTGCGGACATTCTACCCTCCAGTCCGCATAGGTTTCCTGAGGGTTATCCCCGATCCCCAGCCCTCAGGATAAAGGCCCTCTCCGGAGGGCCTTTTTTATTGCAAGCTATTCTTCTTCCACCGTGATAGCGTCGACCGGGCAGTTCTCCTCGGCCGCCTCGCAGCAGCCGACAAACTCGCAGGCCTCGGCATCAATCACCTCTGCCTTCCCGATCATTTCGTCCAGATGGAAGACCGCAGGGCAGATCTCCTGGCAGGTGCCGCACCCGATACACGTATCCTGATCGACAATCACCTTCATTCCAACTCCTCCATCACCGCGGCAGCCAGGAGCGGGAACATAATCTCGTGGTGCCCCGTCAGGGCATAATTCCGGCCGTTCACCGAGGTCGGCCTCTTGAGCACGTTCTCCCTCGGCCGGTAGTGCTGCACAAAGTCCATGTTCACGGTGGTGATGTCCTGGACTTTATGCCCGAGGTTCCGCGCAACGTTCAGCGCCTTCAGAAAAACCTCGGGCAGCACCACTGCGGAGCCGAGATTGATGTACACCCCGCCCTCAAGGTCGGCGATGATCGCGGCAAGGAGCCGAAAATCGCTCATACTCCCCTTACCGATGGCCGCACCGTCAGCCTCCGGGTGCATATGTATAATATCGGTACCTACCGCCACATGGACCGTCACGGGAACACCAAGCCGGTATGCCTTCGAGAAAATGCTCTTGTCCTTATACTTGAAAACGCCCTTACTGATGTATTCCCCGACGGACTTCCCGATCCCGTATCCCTTTTTCACCCCTTTTTTGATCGCGAGGTTCACCCCCCGCCCCGTCTCCTGCGCCATGCCGAACGTGCCGTTACAGAGCTCCCGCGCAACGTCTTCCGACGTATGTCCGACAAGGGCGATCTCGAAATCGTGGACCGACGACGCGCCGTTCGTCGCAATCGCGGTGAGGACACCTCTTTTCATCAGCTCTATAATGACCGGGGAGAGGCCGAGTTTGACGGGATGGGCGCCCATGCCCAATATCACTGGTTTGTCTCTTTCCCTTGCCGACACGATCGCGGTCGCCACGGCCTTGAGATCCCGCGCGGCATATACGTCCGGCAATTTGGCGAGAAAGTCCGCGATGCTGTCGCCCCTGGCAGGAGGTGAGGAAAAGGACGCCACCGAGACCTTGCTTGCCCGGGCGCAGAGAGAATAGGACTTGACCTTCCTCAACGAAAGAGGTCTGTATTTCTTCATGTCTGTGATTGTACCATATCAAAACTTGATTTAAAATCGGTTTTTATGTTAAAAAATAAGATACTTTTTCAAGGAGGAAAACATCTTGGCGGCAAAAGCACCGGTGAAGAAAAACCTATCAGCGATAAAGAGGGCGAGACAGTCGGAGAAGAGAAACGAGCGCAACAAAAACGAGCGCTCGAAGATCAAGGGTGTAATGAAGTCCGTTGAGACGGCGGTCAAAAGCGGCGAGAAGGACGCTGCCGCGGGTGTGCTTCTCAGGGCGGTAAAGACGATCAGCAGCGCGCGGTCGAAGGGCATTATCCATAAGAACAACGCGGCAAGAAAGATATCGAAACTGACTAAGAAAGTGAACGCGCTTTCGCAGGCCGGCGCGTAATATTATCCGGCATCAATAAAGCGCAAGCCTCCATGCCCCACTGCCGGAGATGCCTGCCGGCGTTTCCCGGTCTCATCGCCTGAGTTCATTTCGTTTTCGACAGCCTGAGCAGTCTTACGAGGAGAAGTTCCACGGGATATGCGCCGCCTGAACTTTTTATGTCCTTGTCCGCTTCGCTGAGCAGTCCGAAGACGCGGTAATAATGGCGCCTCTCTGCCGCGGTATCCTTGCCCTCGAAATATCTGGAGTATTGCCAGTTCAGTGCGCCGAGAAGGCTGTAGGGCTCTTCGGTTTCCCGAAGGACACGGTAAATCCTTAACGCCTTTTCCGGGTCCTGCGCGCGTATCGCATCGACCAGCGCAAACGCATTGTAGGTCCGCTTCCCCTCGATGATATCAACGATGTCCTCCCTTTCGATCTTCGCCTTCCCGATAAGCGTAAATTTGTCCAGCTCCGAAGCGAGCAGCCCGAGGTCGGGGCCTATAGTACCGACAAGGTAATCGGCCGCGTCATCCGATACGTCGATGCCACGCGACCGCGCTCTGGATTTGAGCCACGCCGGGACCTCCCGCTCGCTGATATCGAGGGGTATATGTTTCACCCCGGTCCGGACCTCCTTCATCTCCTTCTTCACCGTCCCGGAATAGAGCAGCACCAGGAGGGAACTTTCGGAAGGCGTGAGAAAATACTGGTCAAGTTTTTTCAGATCTTTCTTGAGAAGCTTCTGCGCGTTGTCGATCACGACCACCTTCCTCCCGGAAAAAAAAGGGACCGTGTTGACTACGTCGAGAATCTGCTCGAAGGAGAGGTCCCCGTTTCTGCCGCCGGCGAGGTCAAACGTCTGGAAGTTGAAATCCCTCTCGCCTTCCGGCACAAGTGCTTTTACCAGCGCAACCGCCTCGGAATGCAGGAATGGGTCGGACGATGTCAGAACGTATCCCGCCGACGGCATTCCCTTCCTCACTTCTTCCAGAAAATTGCGATAGCTCATCGAAAAAGAAGCTCGCCGACAATCTGCATCGCGATATCGCGCATCGTCTTTTCCTCCGCGACTTCCTTCGAGGCGAGAAGGTTCCCGAGGTTAGCCTCTTCAGTCACCGAGACGATAAATGGGGAGGTTACGCTCCTGGTCTCGATGACTTTGCCGGAACGGTCGAGGAGACGAAAATCGACATTCACCGTCACCCGGTAATCCACGGTGACACCCTCTTTCTCGGACATGCTTACCATATCGAAGCGGCTGATCACGGCGGCAAGCGTATATTCCGCAGAGGGGCCGACCCTCACCCCCTGCTTCATGAATTCCTCGGTGAGCGCCTGGTGGAGCTTGTCCTGGAGTTTGGGTTCCGTGGTCTTGTTGTCGATCAGCCCGATCGACACCTCTGTTCCAGACAAGGCACTCTGCGGGTGGATGCTGTATCCGCAGCCGGACATAAAAAACAAAAAAGCAAAAAGCGAAATACCCAATGCGTAATTAGCGATATGTTCTTTCTTGTCACCCATTACTCTTCACCTTAACGTTGCATTTCCACGACGAGAGTGGCGAATGTGATGAAAAAGATCCATAATCTGAGGCACCGCACAGCCCTGGCATGTAGCGATCAAACCCTTTCCTGAAATGTCACTCAAGTTTTAAACTGCGTTTACGTGAATCATAATAGATATTCGCCGAATTTATGGACTTTTTCAGCATGTTCGCCCTCTCCTTTTAAGCAACTGTAAGTTCCATCCCCTACGGTCCTCATCCGACCACGATATTCACGAGCCTGCTCCTGACCACGATCACCTTCCTGATGCTCTTACCGCTTGTCCACTCCGCGGTCCTGCCGTCTTCGAGCGCAAGTTTCTTTATTTCTTCGTCAGAAAGACCGAACGGGACCATCAGCTTTCCCCTGAGCTTGCCGTTGATCTGGATGACGAGCTCTATCTCCTCATCCTTCGCGAGTTCCTCGTCCCAGGCCGGCCATTGCCGCCCTGATATGAACGGCCTGTTGCCGATCGCCTCCCAGAGTTCCTCGGCGATATGCGGGGTAAAAGGGGCAAGCAGAAGCAGGGTGTTCCCGACGGCGGATTTCAGGACCTCCCTGTCCGCCCCGCTGCGCGGCTCGAAGCCGGTGACCTCGTTCACCAACTCCATCAGGGCCGCTATCGCTGTATTGAAATGGTATTCTTTTTCTATGTCCGAGGTCACCTTCCTGATCGTCTGGTGCGTCTTCCTCAGTATTCGCCGGCCCTCTTCAGACAGCGCCGCCGTCTCCGGTCCCCGCGCGGCGACAGAACCGGTCCCCTTCAGCACATCCCTGTTTTTGAATACGAGGTTCCAGACCCGCGAGAGGAACCGGTATGCGCCTTCGACCCCTTTGTCCGACCAGTCGAGGTCTTTTTCAGGCGGCGCCGCAAAGAGCGAGAAGAGTCTCGAGGTGTCCGAGCCGTACCGGTCGATGAGGTAATCCGGGTCTACGACGTTGCCTTTCGACTTGGACATCTTGGCCCCGTCCTTTATGACCATCCCCTGCGTGAGGAGGTTCGAGAAGGGCTCGCTGCAGCCGGTAATGCCGAGGTCGCGTATCACCCTCGTGAAGAACCGGGAATAGAGCAGGTGCAGCACCGCATGCTCGACGCCCCCGATGTATTGGTCTACCGGCATCCAGTAGCCGAGTTCCCGGCTCATCGATTTCATCTTCGCATCGAGTCCCGGTTCGTCCTTCCCGAAGCAATACCGGATGAAGTACCACGACGAGTCGACGAAGGTGTCCATCGTATCGGTCTCCCGCCTCGCCTTTCCCCCGCAGCCCGGGCAGGCGGTATCGAGAAATGAAGGCGAATCGAGCAGCGGCGAACCGCCCTTCCCGGTAAACCTGACGTCTTCAGGGAGGATCACCGGCAGGTCTTTTTCAGGGACCGCCACGATGCCGCATTTTTCGCAGTATACGACCGGTATCGGAGTCCCCCAATACCGCTGTCTCGAAATTCCCCAGTCGCGGAGCTTGAAATTGACCACCTTCTTGCCGAGGCCCTTTGCCTCGAGATGTTTCGCGATCTCGTCCCGCGCAGCGTCGCTGCGCATCCCGCTGAAGCTTCCGGAATTCACCAGAGCGCCCTCGTCCTCGAACGCCTCTTGCAGGGGCAACCCTTGTGACTGCCTATTCCCCTGGGCAGGGACAAGCCCTGCCCCTGCATTCTCCTCCGGCGCGATCACCTGCCGTATAGGCAGGTCGTATTTTTTTGCAAAATCGAAGTCCCGCTGGTCATGTGCCGGGACCGACATGATCGCTCCGGTGCCGTATTCAGAT
>JAKAIZ010000261.1 GCA_021814065.1 Nitrospirota bacterium
ATCTGCGCGCTGGACGACGCCCTTTGCGGCTTCAGCAGCAACTGTTCGATCCATCCGGTATGGGTCGAGGTGAGAAAAGAAGTCGAAAAATTACTGAGAGAAAAAAATTTCTCGTCGCTTCGCCTGCAGGAAAGACTGAAATAACGGCTGCTAAGCCGTCATTTTGAAGGCATCGGGCCCGGAGCGCCAGGCTGGGCCGGCGCCGGCAAAGAAGGGTTTTGCGTCCCCTGCACAGGGCCGGCGGGGGCAGCGGGCATATTAGTCCTCTGCTGCGTTACCGGGGTCCTTTTCACCACCGAGCCGCCCTTTGCGGTGATGACCGCAAGGGACAAAGAGGTGATCATAAAGACAATCGCGGCGATAGTCGTAAGTTTACTGAAGATCGTCGCGGCGCCCCGCGCACCGAAGAGGGTCTGGCTCGATCCGCCGAAGGCCGCACCGAGTTCGGCGCCTTTGCCGCTCTGCACGAGTACGATAAAAATCAGAAAGAAACAAACTATCACATGAATAATCAATATTGCCGTAAACATCAGTTCTCCTTATTTAAAACTTACTATACGAGCGAAACTTTCGGCCTTGAGGCTTGCGCCCCCGACAAGGGCCCCGGAGACGTCTTCGCATGCCATGAGATTGTCCACGTTTTCCGTGGTAACGCTCCCTCCGTATATTATCCGAAGAGACTCAGCTTTATTTCCATATAAAGTCCCGAGAACTTTTTTGATAAACGCATGTACTTCCTGGGCCTGTTCCGCAGTAGCCGTCCTGCCGGTCCCGATAGCCCAGATGGGTTCGTAGGCTACCACGAGATTCTCAGGGCCGACTTCTGCAAGCCCCGTTTCAACCTGCCGCTTTATTATATCGAACGTGCCGCCCGCCTCTCTTTCTTCGAGCGATTCCCCCACGCAGAAGATCACTTCAAGACCGGCCTTCCTCGCCGCCTTAACTTTCCTGTTGACGGTCACATCGTCTTCGGAGAAATATTGCCTTCGTTCGGAGTGCCCGATAATCACGTGGCTGCAACCGGCGTCAAGGATCATCGCCGGAGAAACCTCTCCGGTAAATGCACCCTTCTCCTCCCAGAAGATATCCTGCGCCGACAGCTTGACGCCGCTTCCCTTCAGAGCGTCCGCAGCAGCGGACAACGCGGTAAAGGGCGGCGAGATCACGACGTCCCTGTCCTTTATGTCCTTTACAAGCGGAAGAAAGGCGCGGAGAAAATCTCTCGTCTCCGAAATCGTCTTGTTCATCTTCCAGTTTGCGGCGATACAGTATCTTTTCATGGTCCGATTAATTTAAAGCATCCTCGAATTCTTGTCAAGTTCAGTTGTACCGGTTCATCGCCTTGTCGACGCCGCCGGCAATGATCGTTCCGATCGATTCTGCTGCCCGCTCTACCGCCTCTCTGATCAGCGGCAGTTCGTCCCTCCTGAACTTCGAAAGGACGTACGATTCGACCGGCATCTCTTCGTCTCTGCCGATCCCGATTTTCACCCTGACAAAGTCCCTCGACCCGATATTCTGGATAATCGATTCCACACCCTTGTGGCCTCCCGATGACCCCTTTCTGCGGATCTTCAGTCTGCCGGTCGGGATATCGAGGTCGTCGTGCACTACGATCATGCTTTCGGGCGAAACACTGAACTTATCGATCACCTTCCTGACCGCAGTCCCGCTTCTGTTCATGAACGTCAGCGGCTCCATGACCACAATCCTCTCGCCGTCAAAGGGACCGTCGCATATCCGGTAATCAGCCTTTTCCCTGAAATCCAGACCCTGTTCCGCGGCAAACCTCTCCACCACGAGGAAGCCGGCATTATGCCGCGTCCTGGAATATCTCGCGCCCGGGTTTCCGAGTCCGACAACAAGCCACAAATACTACTTCTCCTTCTTCTCGGTCCCCTCTTCTTCCTTCTTCCCCTTCTTGACGACCTCCGGTTCGGCAGTCTCCGGCGCAGCAACAGCCTCGGCAGCCTCGGCGACAGGGGCGGCTTCCACGACAGGTGCGGTCACCGTGACGATAACCTCTCCCTGCTCGGAAAGTACCTTGACTCCTTCCGCAAACGCAAGGTCACGCACGTGTATCGATTGTCCCAGTTCAAGTGCCGAAATATCAACCTCTATCCTTCCCGGTATCTTGTCCGGCAGGCACTCTATCATTACCTCGCGCAGAGTATGCTGCAGGATTCCCCCGTCTCTTCTGACGCCGATCGGCTCGCCCACGGTCGTCACGTGCACGGGCACCCTTACCTCTTCGGTAAGAGATACCTCGAAAAAATCCGTATGGAGCAATTCTCCTTTGAGAGGGTCGACCTGGTAGGCCTTCAACAGGGCAAGCTTCTTTTCACCGCCCTTGAATTGAAGGTCGACCATCACCTGTTCTCCGGACATTGAGTTGATAAGTTTTGCCAGGTCCTTCTTGACCAGTTTGATCGACTGCGCGCTTCCTCCTCTATAGAGAGTAGCAGGTATCATGCCCTCCCTCCGCAGGGAACGGGCAACTCCCTTTCCGTGATCTTCCCTTTTTTCCGCGACTATGCTCAGCCTTTCCATTTTTCCTCCTCTTCTGGGTCCTCACTATATAAACAGTGAACTTATCGATGATTCCTCATGAATCCGCTTGATCGCCTCTCCGAGTAAAGGGGCGATGTTCAGCACCGTCAATTTGCCGCATTGCTCCCTCTTGCTGTCGAGCGGACTCGTATTAGTGACTATCATTTCTTCGATGGCGGAGTTGTTGATCCGCTCCACCGCAGCGCCGGAAAGGACCGCATGGGTGCAGGCGGCTGAAACCTTTCTCGCCCCTTTTTCCTTAAGTGCGGCCGCGGCCTGCGTCATCGTTCCGGCCGTATCCACCATGTCGTCCAGTATCAGCGCATCCATCCCGGAAACGTCGCCGATGACATTCATCACTTCACATTCGTTCGCCTTTTCACGCCGTTTGTCGATGATCGCAATCGAGCATTTCAGTTTCTTGGCGAAGGACCTTGCCCGTTCGACACCGCCCGCGTCAGGCGAAACGATGACCAGGTGGTTCGTGTCGTACTTGCTCCTGATAAAATCCAGGAGGATCGGCGTAGCGTAAAGATTGTCGACCGGGATATTGAAAAAACCCTGTATCTGGCCGGCGTGCAGGTCCACCGTAACC
>JAKAIZ010000083.1 GCA_021814065.1 Nitrospirota bacterium
AACAATTTGACGCCTGCTGAGTTCGCAAGACGGCAGATTCAGGAGGCCGCATAAAGCCGGGAATTTCCACTTTTGGTCGGCACAGTTTTTGGGGTAAGGTCATAAAGCCGGGAATTTCCACTTTTGGTCGGCACAGTTTTTGGGGTAAGGTCAATGGTGCATATTGTGACTGCGAAATTCACTTAAATGTGGTACTCTTTGGCTAACAGTTTGAGCAGCTCATCGTCGCTTCGCTCCTCCTCTTACCTACTTAGACATCTAGGTCTTAGACACTCAGGAGGAGGAGAACCCAGAGCAACAGCTTAACTTCGTGGTTAACAAAACAGTAAAGGGTAACTTACCCCAGATAACCTATATAGAAAGTATTATAGGAAATGTGGGGTAGGTTGCCTTTCTCCGAGCGAGTTAATCGCAGCTGTGGCCTTTAAATTCCTCTCCTCTTCTGCTCAATCTTGTCAGTGCATCCCGCCGTAAAAGGTGCAATGGTTATATTGATCTTCTTTAACGTCGTTCTTGATATAGTCCCTGAGATTTCTTTCAGATTGCCTTATCATTCGATAAGTGAATATCAGACCTAAGATGGAAAACGGAATTGATAAAACTGAAGCAATCTCTGATAAAAGTTGAAGGTAAATCATTTTCTCTCCTTCAAGTTCTCTATCTTCGTCAAGAGATTGTCTATCATCCTTAGCACTTTTATATTTATCTACTGACGTGCGATATTACTATACCATCTGGGCAAAGAAAATAGGGACACATCCCATTTATGAACCTTGACCAAATCCGCAACCGCCTTGACCAGTTCGCTGCAGTCCGCAACTGGGACCAATTTCACACCCCAAAAAATCTCTCGATGGCTCTGGCTGCCGAGGACGTTTGCGCATTGACAGACACCAGAAATACTGTCTTTACATTGTTTGCTTCCATGCTATATCCTAATGCAATTTTATTTACGCGGAGGGCAGTAATATGAAAAAGAGCATGGCAGCAGTCTTCAGTCTTTTCTTTGTTCTGGCAATTGTTGGACTCTCGGCCGCAGCGCAGGACAGAAAGGGGTCGAAGGATCACCCCCTGCTTTCGAGGATGCCAAACTTCCATATAACCGATTATAAGGACATCGAATTCGACAGCTTTAAATTTACTGTCGACCAGAACAAAAAACCTGTCCCGGTAAACGTCGAGGGCCACAAGTACGTTATCCGATATGATCTCGACAAAGGTGCGGCCAAGCCCGGGAACCTCAAGATCGTCAGAAACGTCGAAAATGCACTCAAGAATATCGGCGGTAAGGTCCTAGTTGATGTTGCCGGCCAATGGGGCGTCTTCCGGTCTTCGACTATCATGGTTCAGAAGGGAGGCAAAGAAACATGGGTCCATGTAAAAGCAGCGGACTCTTCTTATGAGCTTACGATCGTAGAAAAAGAAGGCATGAAGCAGGAGGTGACGGCTGACGCCGCTGCCATGGGCAACGACATCAGTACCACCGGCCACGTTTCCGTCTACGGCATATACTTCGACACCGGCAAGGCCGACATCAAGCCGGAATCCGACGCCTCTATATCGGAGATAGCGAAGCTCCTTAAAAACAAGGCTTCGCTGAAGCTGTATGTAGTAGGCCATACCGACAACGTAGGTTCACTCGATTCCAATATGAAACTCTCGAAGGAACGTGCGAATGCGGTTGTCAAAACCCTGACCGGCAAGCACGGGATCGCAGCCGCACGCCTTAAGGCCTTCGGCATGGCATCCCTTTCTCCTGTTTCATCGAACGGCTCAGAGGAAGGTAAGGCCAAGAACCGACGGGTCGAACTGGTACAGCAGTAACACAAAGGGCGCAGCAGGAGGGGCAATTCATGAATTGCCCCTGCAAAACAAAAAATAACGTACACCCCCGACATCCATCACCGCCGGTCGATCATTTTTGTAAGACAAATAGAGTCTTGTCTTACACACGTATGGGTAGCGGCCGGAGGGCACAGGTATTGGTGCTTGCGGAACTCTTAAGTCTCTGTGAAGGGAAAGAGCTTTTTTGATTTGATCCGGACAACAGCCCTAAAGATTTCGGGCCTCAAGTCTCTTGAAAAATATGGTGCCGGTGGTCGGAATCGAACCGACACGGGGTTGCCCCCACCGGATTTTGAGTCCGGCGCGTCTGCCAGTTCCACCACACCGGCACATTCGGAGTGCTCCGGCAGATATAGTCCTATAGTATACAAAATTCCGGAGGGGATTAAAAACCGGAACTCGGATATTATCCTCCCTGTCTGCTCATGCTGAGCGCGCGGCCGAGCGCCGGGATAAAGTCCTTCTTCCGGGAGAGCACCTCAGGCAGGATGCAGGTATCGTCCTCGACCTTCACATGAAAGGCCTTCTCGACGATCCATGTCTCGCCTTTCAGTAGGACCCTCTCCTGCTTTGCGCTGAGCGGGTTTGTGACAAGCAGCACGGCAAGGTCGTAATTGTTGGCTGTCCTCAGTCGCTCCAGTTCAGCGAGAAACTCCTCTTCCCTGAGGTCGATGTCTTTGCAGTCGAGGACCATCATCTGGCTTATCCCGAACTTTCTTCCGTCTATCAGGAACTCCTTGAAGTCGGCCGCGATCAGTTCGGCGGCGGTCTTTCCGTGTATGCTTATGCTGGCGCGGAGGAGTTCTTTTCCGTAATCTTTGATCGAGACGCCCGCGATCTCGGCCAGACGCTCCGCCGCGGTCCTGTCCCTGTCCGTGGTCGTAGAGAGCGTGAGGATCAGGGTGTCCGAAAGGATACCTGAGAGGAGGAGTCCCGCGATCTCCGGGGGGATATGCACCCCGTGAAGGAACATCATTCCCGCCACTACCGTACACGTGCTTCCTATCGGATCGTTGTAGACATAGATAGGGGCGACTGTCGAAATGTCGCCGACGCGGTGATGGTCGATGATCTCGAGGATTTCGGCCTCTTCTATGTTGTCGACCGCCTGCGATACCTCGTTGTGGTCCACCAGAATCGCTTTTTTCCGTACCGGAGTCAGAAGGTCGGTCCTCGTCACAAAGCCGATCAGCCTGTCGTCGCTGTCTACAACCACGGATGAGCGATACTCGGATTCGAGGATTTTTTCCCTGAGTTCCGAAATCGGTGTGTAGAGCCCTACTGTCGGGTTATCACTGCACATGATCGAAGAGACCGGCTCAGACATCGTCATCAACTGGACCGTGGCAAAGGCCTGATGCGGTGACGAGACGAGCAGTGTCCCGCGCCCCTCCGCGGCGGCGATAACCTCATTGCCGACCGGAATACCGTCAGAGACGATGATGACACCGCATCCCGCCCGTATAAGGTCCATCTGGACATCTTGCTGATCGCCGACAATAACGATGTCTCCCTGCCCGACCCTGTTCAGGATAGAGCCCTTCTGCATAGCGGCGATAAAGATCTTCCCGGTGAGGATCTGCACTTTCCCGGAGTTGCTGATCACCCTGCCTTCGAGTGTCCTGATAAAGATGTCCAGGCTTATCGGTGCGCCTGTAATGTCGGTAAATCCGACGCTCTCCATGTAGTGGCGGGCAATGTCCTTCAGCCCGACTATGCCCGCGAACCTGCCGGCGTCGTCCACGACGGGAACAGCCCTTACGTTTTTTTCCCTCATAAGCAGGGCGAGGGCCTGGACCGAATCGCGGATATGCACCGAAATCGGCCTCTTCATCACGAGATCGTTCACCGTGGCGGCGAGGCTTTCGATCTCGTTCGGGGCCGGCACCCCGAAGCGGTCAAGAACGAACCGCGTCTCCTCGTTGGCCTTGCCTGCCCGTGCCGGGGTGAAGAGGAACCTCTTGTCGGTCAGGTTCTTGAAATGGGCGTAGCCGATCGCGGAACATATCGAGTCGGTGTCAGGATTCTTGTGGCCTATCACATATACGATTTTTGATTGCATGACTCTTTATCTTTCCATTCTACATAATTCTCTGCTACTTGCCTATACAGAAATCGTCGAATATCCTTTTCAGTATATCGTCTGTCGTTACAGCGCCGGTTATCTCTCCGATGCTGTCGGCGGCGTCCCTCAACTCGATCGAGAAGATCTCAAGCGGACGATTCTCAGCAAGGATCTTCGCAGCGCGTTCGAGGGCTGCGGCAGCCAGGTCCAGCGCCTGTTTATGCCTGATGTTCGTGACGACTACCCCTTCCCGCTCCTCCTCCCACTCTCTTAGGTTGGCCCGGAATATCATAGACTTCAGCTCTTCGATCCCCTCGCCTCGAAGTGCGGATAGCCGGATATGCGGTCTTCCCTGCAAAAAAACTTCGTCAGTGGAAATCTGTAGTGGGAGGTCCGACTTGTTGATCGCGATGACCGCGGCCCTGGACTTTATCTTTTCGAGTATCTCCAGGTCGTCGGCATGAAGCGGCTCGCTTCCGTCCAGTACGGCTATTGCGTAATCAGCTGACTCCAGGGTGTCGAGGCTTCTTCTGATCCCCTCCCGCTCGACCGCCTCGGCAAAATGCCTGATCCCTGCGGTATCGACGATCCTGACCGGCAGTCCCTGTATATTAAGGTATTCCTCGATGGTGTCCCGCGTCGTTCCCGGTATCTCGGTGACGATAGCCCGGTCTTTTTTGAGAAGCGCATTCAAAAGGGAGGATTTCCCGACATTCGGCCTTCCCACGATCGCTACCGAGAGCCCTTCCCTAAAAAAGCGGGCCTCTTCAAAAGTCCTGGAAAGTCCTTCGAGTTCGGCCTTTATCTCTCCGGTACGCGCGATCAATTCCGCAGAGGTCTTTGTCTCGATCTCCTCTTCAGGGAAATCGATATATGCCTCGGCGTGCGCGCATACTTCGATCAGGGATTCCCTCAGGCCGGCCAGCTTTTCGGAAAGTCCCCCTTTGAGCTGATCGACCGCCAGCTTCATACTCTCCCGGGTCCTCGCCGAGATGAGGTCCATCACCGCCTCGGCCTGTGTGAGACTTATCCTGCCGTTGAGGAAGGCCCTTTTTGTAAATTCTCCCGGTTCCGCAAGCCGCGCACCCTCCGACAGGAAGAGTTCGAGGAGTCCCCGCACCGCAACCATTCCCCCGTGGCAGTTTATTTCGACCACATCCTCTTTCGTATAGGAACGGGGCGACCGCATCACTGTAACGAGCACTTCATCGATCTCCCCGCCGCTTGCGGGATCGACCGCGTGTCCGTACATAATCGAAAATGTCTTCGCCTTTGCGAGGCCTTCCTTCCCGCCGGGTCTGAAGACCTTGTCTGCGATCCCGATCGCTCGCGGGCCGCTTAGCCTGACGATGCCTATGCCTCCCTGGCCTACAGGCGTCGATATCGCTGCGATTGTGTCGTCTGGAAGATTCATAAAGATAGTTTACAGTATAAATGGGAAGGCGAAAAAGGAGATACGATTAGGTGCTTTCCTTCGCGAGTTTTCTGTTCACGAAGAACTGCTGTATGATACTCAGGAGGTTGTTGACGAGCCAATAAAGGACAAGCCCTGATGCGAAGTTCAGGAACATGAAGGTAAAGATGACCGGCATGAGCATCATCAACTTCGCCTGTTTCGGGTCGGCGCTTGTCGGCGTCATCTTCTGCTGTATGACCATTGTTATCCCCATCAGATATGGGAGCGGGCCGCCGAGCGAAAACCCGGCCAGATGGCCGAAAAGGGTATCCGGGGCCGAGAGGTCGGTGATCCAGAGCAGCCAGGGCGCCTGGCGCAGTTCGATTGAGACCAAAAGCACCTTATACAGAGCGAAGAACACCGGGATCTGCAGGAGCATCGGCAGACACCCGCCCATCGGGTTCACCTTGTATTTCTTGTAGAGCTCCATCATCTCGGCCTGCATCTTCTGCGGGTCCTTTTTATACTTTTCCTTGATCTCTGCCATCTTCGGCTGGAGTTGCTGGAGCTTCCTCATCGATTTCTGGCCCTTGTTCAGGATCGGAATGAAAGGCAGCCTGACCACGATCGTAAGGAAAATGATGGACCAGCCGTAATTTCCGAGGAAACTATGAAAGAGCTTCAGTATCCAAAAGAGCGGTCTGGCGATGATCGAGAAGAAGCCGTAGTCGATGATGTAGTCCAGGCCGAAGCCGAGCTTCGCCAGCCTGTCATGTTCTTTCGGCCCGGCATATACAAAAAACTTGTTCTCTCCCGGCTTCCCCTGAAAGGCGATAACAGGAGAACCTTCGTACAGCCATGACTTCGCCTCTTCCACCGGGCCGCCCGGCACTATCGCTGAACAGAAATACTTGTCTTCCTGGGCGATCCATCTCAGATCGCCCTTGAAAGCCTTCGGCTCTTTTAGTTTCTTAGGCGTAAACTCTTCGAGCGAAGAGCCCTTAAGGAGCGCAGGGCCCAGGTGAGTGTATCCGGCTTCCTTCTCGTAAGCGCCGAAGTCCGATCCGAGGGTTATCCAGTACGCGGGAAGACCCGAGACCTGGTCGGAGAGATCGAACTTGTAGGTGTCCGGGTAAAATGTGTAGGTCCTTCTGACCGATATGCCGTCTTTTGCATATTCGAAGACGATTGTACCGGACTTGGCATTGCCGTCGAGGTTGAGATCTTTCCCTGAAACGCTGAAGTTCACCTGGGAAAGGTCGAAGTTCGTGTTTGCGCCGATCGCGAGGGCCGGCAGGGGGCCGGGCTTTGGAAGCAGGACCACATCCTTGCCTTGCTTGTCCTTATATTTCTTCAGTTCCCAGTATTTTACGGT
The DNA here is from genome assembly GCA_021814065.1 of Nitrospirota bacterium. GTDB lineage: Bacteria > Nitrospirota > Thermodesulfovibrionia > Thermodesulfovibrionales > UBA6898 > Sulfobium. The sequence continues at coordinate 6,682 of JAKAIZ010000083.1, forward strand.
CCCTCCCCTCGTGGTCAGAACAGCGGAAAAGACGCTGTTTTCGACCTTTATCTCTTTTTCCTCTAATGGAACTGTCTGGGCTTGGACCGCAACCGGAGCGGCCTGCTTTGTCGCCTCTTCCTTCTTCGCGGCAGGGGCGGTCACAGGAGGTTTCGCCTGTTGGGGCGGCTGCTGCTTTGCGACAAAAAACTGGAACGCGATGAGTATGAACATCGAAAGGGCGATCGCGATAAGGGTCCTGTTTTCCATGGCTATTTCACCGGGTCAAAGCCGCCGGGATGGAAGGGATGGCATCGGACGACCCTCCGGACCGACAGCCAGGCACCTTTGAGCGCCCCGTATTTCTCGAGTGCCTCGAGAGAATATTCCGAGCAGGAAGGGACGAACCGGCAGCTTCCGGGCAGTATCGGGGAGATAAGAAATTTATATAGCTTTACGATTGCTATCAGTAGTATCTTCATTCACGAGTCCGGCAAATGTTTTCGCTATCATCCGGTCCAGGTCTGCGAACGGCGCTCCGGCGGCAGCTGTCCTGGCGACGATCACTATGTCATACCTTAACGGCTTTTCCGCCAACCGCTTTCTTACCGATTCACGCAGGCGGCGTTTGATCTTGTTCCTGATCACTGCGCTGCCGGTTTTTTTGCTTACGGAGAGTCCGAGCCTGCTGAAATCGAGCCCGTTCGGCAAGGCGTATACCACAAGATACTTGGAAGAAAATCTCCGGCCGGTTTCGAATACCCGTTTAAAGTCCCCTTTCTTTACAAGAGGACAGTACACCTTCTTACAGGTTAAACGGCCAGTCTTTTCCGTCCCTTGCTTCTTCTCCTCTTGATTACGGCGCGCCCGCCAGGGGTGCTCATCCTTTCAAGGAAGCCGTGGGTCCTCTTCTTTTTCGCCTTATGCGGATGGAATGTAGTATATGTTCCCATAGTTTTTTTCCTGAGCACGAATTATAAACAGAATTTCGCGCTGATGTCAAGCAAAAGGGGTGCGTCCCTGAGAGCCAGCGCCCTCAAATATGACCACGGCCTTTATATATTGAGGGTCTCATAATTGAATGCACATTTCCGGAAAATCTCCCCTCGCCCTCTTTTCCTAAGAGTCCCGAAGGCTTTCGGGATTTGGCAAAGGGAGGGTAGGAGGGATTTTCTGATTAATCATGTGCATACTATGGGGTGTGCCCCTGTTTATCCGGAATCGAATGCCTTTGGGCCGCCACAACCTCAATTAGCTCTTGTTTTTAACCGTAACAACTATTATGATATCACTTTTTGGAGCATCGGGCTGAGCCGGAAAATGAGATGAAGCATCCAAGCGCTTTGCCGCAAGCAGAGACAGGAAAGGATATTAAATGTGCATGATGGAGGAAAACAATCTGACCGCCGAATCCGGAGTGCAGGAAACAAGACTGTGCCATGCGTATCTTCTGAAAAAACACATTAAGGCCGCGTGTCAGTCCGTTATGAAAAAAACAGCCGTGCTTTTCATGGTCGCAGCCGCGGCATCGCTAACCGGATGCATCACCTTTCTGACAGACATCAAGGTCAGGGGCGACGGCAGCGGCACGATGGTGCAGACGATCACCATGAACCCGGAGCAACTTAAGGCATCGGTGGAGGGCATCGCGAAGCAGATGGGCGCGACGACGACCGAATCGAAAGAGGAGCCGAAGAAAGAGCCTTCGAAGGCATCAGAGCAAGGTCCGTTCAATTTGGACGAACTCAAGGGCAAGGCGGCCGACCTCGGACCGGGGGTGACGTTCGTGTCGGCGGAAAAGATAGACACGAAGACTGCGGCCGGCGTGCGTGTTAAGTTCGCCTTCAAGGACATCAACCAGCTGGCGGTCAACCCCAAACCCGCTGCGGCGATGGGGACAACCGGCGCCGGCGCCTCTTCGGAGGACGCCCTGAAGTTCCGGTTCAGCCGCAAGCCTGACGGCAACGCCGTTCTAACTGTTGTTATGGCACGCCCCCAGCACCAGGAGAAGGAACAGGCCGCGGTCCAGCCGCCGGCTTCTTCTCCTGAAGCTTCGGCCCAGCAGACAGCACTGATTAAGCAGATGTTCAAGGGCCTGCACATGGGCATGGCCGTCGAGGTGGAGGGCAAGGTCGTCAGGACAAACAGTCCCTATGTCGAAGGATCGAAGGTTACGCTGATGGACATCGACTTCGACCCGCTTCTTGCCGACGAGGGGAAACTGAAGGACCTGAATGAGAAGATGGAGGGGGCCATGGGAGACGACCAAAAGACCATGGAGGCCCTGAAGGAGATCAAGGGCCTCAAGATTATTACGGCCCCTGAAATCTCGATCGAGTTTACTCCGCAATAGGACCGGGGATCTCCTCCCTTTTTAGCCCGGTGCCCTTTGCTAAGTGGAGGAAAGTTGCCTCTCTTAGGAGTAATGCCCCAAGGCTCCCTGCCAACCGAGAAATCTCCCCTCGCCCCTCTTTGCCGAAGAGGGGTGAATACCTCCCGTTGGCAAAGGGAGGTTAGGAGGGATTTTATGATAATTATGTGCATCCTATTTCGAGACAGTTAGTAAGTGTTTGTCCAGATTCCCGCTGAGATACTCTCTTGACATTGTCGGCCCCTAATCAGTATACTCTGATTAATCAGAATCTCCGAAGTGAAGGGGTGCAATGAACAGCAAGAAGAAAGAAGAAGGTAACTGCAGAATGGCGGCCGGAGAGGCCGGCGCTGCCTGCTGCAAGGTCGAATCGATCATCAGCGTGGACGAGAGGGGCCAGATGGTGCTGCCGAAGGAGCTGCGGGAAAGGGCCGGGATCAATGCCGGCAGCAAGCTGGCAATCGCCAGTTGGGAAAAGGACGGCCGGATATGCTGTATTACCCTCATTAAGGCCGAAGAGCTCGTCGAAATGGTGAAGGGGCAGTTAGGCCCGATCATCAAAGAAATCCTGTGAGAGGGCCCTTATTATTGTGGATGGACAAAGTCCGACCTACTATTAAGTCGGCAATCAAATACCTGAACTTTTGTCATTCCGGCTCGTCCGGTCATCCTCGGCGACTCGCTGTGGCGAGAATCCTTTTGAAAACAAAGAAAGATCCCCGATTCTCCTCGGCGAATCCGCCGTGGCGGACAAGCGGGGATGACAGATTACGATAATACTATTGCCGGGCCTAAAAAACGCCATAGAATCCCGAAAGTCTTCGGGACTGCGGAGCCTCGACTATGGCCGTTTTTCAGCATATCGGACTTTATTGCGCTTCAGGAGGAAGTAACGTGGCAGAGCTGAAATTCAGGAATGAACTTATCGGAAACAAGGCGGCCGGCATATCGTCCGAATGCGGCTGCTCAATCTCATCGGTCGGAGAGGAAGAAAAACCCCAATGGATTACCGGCACTGTTTCTGCAGGCAAAGGCCTGGCGTACAGGGTTTCGACGGACCTTACGAATACCGACTTGTGGGAACACATACGGTGCCGGATAAGCGCGTTCCGGGAAAGCTATACGGTTAAGCCCGGCCTCTACGCAGTCGGCGGGCCGGACAAAAATTCGGAAGTCCTGGTGAGCGCCAATTACAAGCTAAGTTTCGACCATCTCAGGAAAGAACTGAAAGCGATGAACGCCTGGATCCTTGTTCTCGACACAAAGGGCATCAACGTCTGGTGCGCTGCGGGGAAGGGGACCTTTGGAACGGACGAACTGGTAAAGCGCATCGCACTTGCCAGGTTACATGAGGTGGTCGATCACAGGAATATTATCGTGCCTCAGCTGGGTGCGCCGGGCGTCAGTGCCCATAAGGTGCGCCGTGCCGCAGGGTTCAAGGTCCTCTACGGTCCTGTGTATGCGAAGGACATACCCGCGTATGTTGCGGCGGGCCGCATGGCAACTCCGGAGATGCGCGCGGTCAGTTTTACGACGGTAGACAGGCTTGTCCTGACGCCTATGGAGATCAGTCCGGCAATGAAAAAATATTACCCTTGGTATGCGGTCGCGATATTGATTTTTTTCGGCCTTCAGCCGACTGGGATCATGTTCAAAGGGGCGGTCATGGGCGGGCTGCCTTTTCTCGGTCTTGGTCTGATATCGGTATTTGCGGGAGGGTTCCTCACCCCTTTGCTTCTTCCGTGGGTCCCCTCCAGGTCCTTTGCGGTGAAGGGATGGCTGGTAGGGCTGATTTCGGTGATGCTCACGTGCAATATATTGCGCCTTTTCGAGCCAGCGAACTACATGCTCCTTTGCTTCGTCTATCTCTTTTTCCCGACGGCGAGTTCCTATATCGCACTTCAATTTACGGGTTCGACCACTTTTACGGGGATGTCGGGCGTCAAGAAGGAACTGAAGATCTCTTTCCCGGTTTATATCCTTTCGACGGCGGCTTCGCTGATACTGCTGGTCTTTTATAAAACAGGACATTGGGGGACACCATGAAATATCTCCGGGATGTGGCTACCATAAAACTCGCCGAAGAGAAATGCACCGGCTGCGGGACCTGCTTGGAAGTTTGTCCGCATAACGTTTTCATGATTGAAAACCGAAGGGCCTCGATTGTCGACAGGGACAGATGTATGGAATGCGGCGCCTGCATGACGAACTGCCCCTCCGAAGCACTCTTTGTCGACAAGGGAGTCGGCTGCGCAGCAGCCCTGATCAACAGCATGATCACCGGCGGGGAGCCGACCTGCGGATGCGGTGGAAACGGCGCCAAGGATAACTGCTGCTGATCAGATACTGTGAAGCAGGTAGATCATCAGAAAGATTCCTATCACGAGGACCGATAGGGTCAGGAGCGTGTCCAGTATCACTGAGGGCCTGTACAGGTCTTCATCAATCTGCTTCTCGACCCTTTTGTACCGGACAAATGCAAGGAGCGCCATGAGCGCTCCGAGTCCCACGAGCATTATCCCGAGGACCGATGAGTACCCGGGAGACGGAGGCCCGGCAGGTCCTCCCTGATGTGGCCCGGCTCCGCGTATCCCTGCAGCTCCCAAATAATAGGCGGCCTGCTTCAGAAAGAGCGCGAACTTTTCGACGACGAACCCGAAGGCCATTATGCCGATGCTCGTCCTGATCCAGGCAAGGAAGGTGCGTTCGTTTGCGAAGTGGACGCGCCGGTTTTTCACCCTTACCGGCCGGTTGTCTTCAATGTTCTTCGGCATCGTGCGATTTCCTCCTGCAATTATACCTGAAAAGATGCCGGGCATGAACATGTCAAGGGTCGCACAACAGAATGCACAACGATCGCCGAATCAAAAAAACATAACCCCTCCTAACCTCCCCTTACCTTATTAAGGGGAGGGACATAGGCCCCCTCTTGGGCTAAGAGGGGCGAGAGGGGAGTTACTTGTATAACTTCCGCACTCAATTTTGTTGAATCGGATGCCATGAACTGAAGAAAACTGAGAGGAAGACTTTCTCAGGAAATAAACAGCGGCTTTTTTGAACTTTTTATGATACCGCTTTCCTCCGCCCGTCTGAAGAGCTCCTCAAGGGCGCGCTCACCGTCCTGCCCTATGTCGAGGGAGTAGTCGTTCACGTAGAGGTCGATATGCTGATTGATCACCCCGTCCTCCATCTCCTGCGCATGCCGCTTGATGTACGAAACCGGTTCGCTTCTGTGGCTGAAGGCATACTCGATGCTCTGCCTGAGAAGGAAGTCGACCTTCCGGACCAGGTCGGCGCCGAGGCTGCGTTTCGCGAGAATGCCCCCCAGGGGGACCGGCCGGCCTGTCTCTTTTTCCCACCAGTCGCCGAGGTCGATCACTTTTTTTAGCCCCGCCTGCTGATAGGTAAAACGGCTTTCATGGATAATCAGGCCTGCGTCGGCCTCGCCGTTTTTCACTGCGTCGATGATCTTATCAAAAGGCATGACTTTTATATTTTCCTTCAAAACAGGGTCGAAGCTCTGAAGGAGAAGAAAGGCTGTGGTGAGTCTGCCCGGGATAGCGATCTTCTTTCCTATGAGATCGCGCATATCGGCTTCCCCGCGTGCCACGACAAGGGGCCCACACCCCTTTCCAAGGGCGCCACCCGACCGGAGAAGGCAGTAGTCGTCCCTGAGATGACCGAAGGCGTGGAATGACACTTTGGTGATGTCGAGCCTCGACTGACGCGCCATCTGGTTGAGCGTCTCTACATCTTCCAGGACCTCCTCGAAACCCAGATCGCCCGTATTGATCCTGCCGTGTATCAGGGAATAAAAGATGAAGGTGTCGTTCGGACAGGGTGAATAGCCGAGGGAAAGGGTCTTCATGACCTATGCGGCTTTTCTGCCGAAAAGCTCTTCAAGCTCCATCAGCTCCGACATCCTTTTGCAGATCACACACTCTCCGTGCTCGACCGTCCCGTCCTCCCAAAAAGTCGTCTTTATGGAAGTGCAGCCGCATACAGGACAGGAGTTCCAGAAGAATTCCCCAAAGCCTCTCGCCAGACTGAATTTGAATATAGAGTCTTTCAATACACTTTCCCCTTGTTGTTTTAGCCTTATAGTTCTGATCATATTATAGCAATAAACAAAGCATCTTCTATGTCAATGGCGCCAACATCACGGAACGAAAAGATTTTTCCGCATCCCTAAAGTCCTGTCACAGCGAGCTACATATCGATATTGTTCAGGAATTCGATCACCGCCCGCTGGCAGTTTTCGGAGGCTGTCGGGATGTCCCATTTCGAGGTGTCTCTTGCCTCAACGATATTGCTGATGCCCCTGATCTCGATGCAAGGCACGCTGTAAAACATGCAGACGTGGGCAACCGCAGCGCCCTCCATATTTTCGCAAATCGCTCCGAATCGTGCAGAAAGCTCAGCCGCCCTCTGTTTAGTCCCTGAGCAGGCCGACACCGTAGCAAAGACGCCGGCCGAGGCCTTCATCCCGGCTGACCGGGCCACCTTGAGCATCTTTTTTCCAAGACGGGTATCAAGCGGGAATTCGTTGTAATACATACGCCTGGCGGCCTTCAAAAGAGGGATACCGATGAATTCGAGCGGATGAAAGCCGTCCTCGAGTAGTACTCCCTCATCCGCATAAACCTCCTTTGTTGCCACTGCGATGTCACCCGGCATCAGTCCCGAGGCCGGGTATGCTCCGCCTATGCCGAAGTGAATCAAGATGGAAGGGGCGAAATTCAGGATCAGCGAGGTTGCACAGTGGGCAGCGTTTGTTTTCCCCAGGCCGGACACCGAATATACGACAGGCGTGTCATTGATTGCCCCGGTCCGGAACTCGATTGGGCCCGTGGATCGCCTGGCGGCCGGCTTCAGCTGTCCTGCGACGAGGTTGCCTTCTGCCTGCACCGCTACCATCATACCAATAGGTTTTTTGTTGCGTATCGCCTGATATGACATATCGCCCTTTCCCGAATTGGAGTCTAACACAGGGGACGACGCGGTTCAACTTTGTTACTGAATAGTATTGACAAAGGTATTTCTTTTCCTGTAATTTATGTTAGAATTATTGTTAAGAGTTCTTCTTGAATTAACAAATCCCACATGGATAGGCAAAAACCTTCCGGGAAATTTATATCCTTAAAGTAAACCCAAATGAGGAGCATAGCATGGGCAATATCTCGATTTCCGAATTAAAAGAAAAGACTATCGACGAGCTTACCGACGTGGCCAAAGAGCTGAAGGTCGAGGGCGCCGCCGGCTTGCGCAAGCAGGACCTTATCTTCGCGATCCTGCAGGCCCAGGCTGAAAAGACGGGGAACGTGTTTTCTGCGGGGGTCCTGGAAATTCTTCCCGACGGATTCGGATTTTTGAGGTCCCCGGACTACAGCTATCTTCCGGGCCCCGACGATATCTATGTCTCGCCGTCCCAGATCAGGAGGTTCAACCTCAGGACTGGTGATCTCGTGTCCGGTCAGATAAGACCG
>JAKAIZ010000084.1 GCA_021814065.1 Nitrospirota bacterium
AAATATGACCGACCTGAAGCCGCCCATGAATGAAAGATAAAAACCAAGCGCCCCCTTTTTATTGTTTTCGATGATATATTTCAACATCCCTTTTTCCGAGGTGTCCGAGAGCACGTCTTTGATGCTCCTCACATATGTTTCCACCCGCCGGTTCAGAGGTCCGGCGAGAAGTGTTCGCCAGCGTTCGCCAAGCATCTTGCCCTCTACCCCTTCGCCGATTTCGTGACGGACGAACACTTCCGCCTCTTCGTCGGCGATCTGCAGTACCCGGTTATAGAGCGACTCGGAGACGGCTTCTTCCGGGGTAATCCCGTACTGAAAAAACGCATGGAGCAGCGCGCCTCGGTGTTTCCGGAGTCTGATCTCCTCCAATTTGTCCCAGAATAACGCCGCCAATGACTCCCGCCTGACAAAGATCGTCGTGCCCTGCAGCATTGCGGGATAGGCCGCCAGGTCTCTCGCGAATTCTCTTCCGGACATGATGACTTCATACCCATCCAAAGAATATTTCGAAAGAAGTTCGGCCAGGAAAAAAGAAGGCTTTCCGTAAACGCCGAACCCGGCCCCATACATAATATCCTGCGCGGCCAATAACCGGCTGATGTCCGCCGCATCGAAGGGTCCGTGGTCTTTTCCGCCGATGGAAAGACCGAGAAATTCGCACTCCTCAATCTGATGCCATAACTTTTCCCTGTCTGCTATCCACTCGGAAACGGCACCGTGAGGTATTTCCTCCCATGGCCGTATTTTTTTTTCGTGGCGAAAAAGGCCCCTGAGCGAAAGCAGCAGGCTGCAGATAGAATAGTTTCCCCAATATCTCGCATCGGAGATGTCACAGTTCTGTTTAACTTGTCCGATAAGTCCTTCGATGTCAATACCCGTCATCTCGTACCTTTCACTATTCTAACAGAATATCAAGGTAACAGACCGTACGGCCTTTCTTGTCCCATGAGAAAGAATTTTCTTTAAATGGTTTTTGGGGTATTATTGAGAAAAAGCCGAATCCGATGAATGCAGCAATGGGGGAAATAACCACAATATGGCAGACCTTTGTCTGCACGGCGAATCGCTATCCCGATAACGCCCTCTTTCATTTCATCCAGGATGGGTGGAAGATATTTACCTATAGGGACGTTTCAGCGTATGTTGCCGCGACTGCCTCGTACCTTGTACAGACAGGGCTGAAACCGGGAGGCCGGGTAGCGATTATTTCCGAAAACAGGCCGGAGTGGTGCTCCGCGTATCTGTCTGTCATCCGCTCCGGCGGAATCGCCGTCCCGATCGATCCGCAGCTCGGGCCGGAGGAGATCGGCAACCTTCTGGCGGATTCCGAATCCGAAATAGTCTTCCATAGCCGGAAGACCTTCGACAGTATTCCGGCTAATCTGCATAACACCACCGGAAACCTGAACAGGCGGACCAACCTCATCAATTTCGATACGCCTGGGTATCAGTCCCTGCTCAAGACGAGGCCTGCTGAGACCTTCCCCGAAATAGATCCGGGCGACATCGCCTCGATCATCTATACCTCCGGCACCACGGGAAAACCGAAAGGGGTCATGCTGACGCACGCCAATTTCTGCGCCGATGCTGCAGCTCTCATAGACGTGGGGCTCGTCTCGCACGATGACAATGTGCTCTCCGTTCTTCCGCTGCACCATACCTATGCATTCATGTGCACCTTTCTTGTCCCCCTCTTCCTCGGCGCCTCGATTACCTATCCGGCAAGCCTGAAAGGACCCGATCTGATGGCCGCCGTGAGAGATAACGGGGTGACTGTCCTGATCGGTGTTCCACAGCTTCTTGCAATGATACGAAACGGGATTGTGGCAAAGATGGAGGAGCTGCCGAAGCCTTTGGCTTTCGCCTATTCAAAGATCCTGCGTCTCGCCCGTTTTTTTCATGAAAAGTACGATCTCGGAATCGGGCGTTTCTTTTTTTCGTCCGCGCACCATGCCTTCGGCCCCCGATTCCGGTTCTTTGCGAGCGGCGGGGCACGACTCGACCCTTTGATCATGAAGGACCTGGAAGCCATGGGCTTCGCTGTGCTTGAAGGCTATGGTCTTACCGAGACTGCGCCTGTGGTGACCTTCAACCCGATGTCAAAGAGAAAGCCGGGCTCGGGCGGAATCCCCCTTCCCTCGGTTGAAATCAGGATCCTCAATCCGGCCGAAAACGGCGAAGGAGAGATCGAAATCAGAGGGCCGATGATGATGAAAGGCTATTACAAGAATCCCTCCGCCACCGCTGACGTCATGGACGACGGATGGTTCAGGACAGGTGACATCGGACGGATCGACAAAGAGGGATATCTATTTGTTACGGGCCGGTCAAAAGAGGTGATCGTCCTCAGCTCGGGAAAAAACATCTACCCCGAAGAAGTCGAGAAGTTGTACATGAGATCACCGTTAATAAAGGAGCTCTGTATAATCGGGGCGGAAGAAAGGGAAGAAGCGCTCCACGCCGTCATAGTTCCCGATCTCGAATATGCGGACAAGGCCCGGGTCTCCAATGTCCGGGAGGCGATCAAATGGGAGATCAGCGATATCTCCGTGAAAGTCCCGCCATACATGAGGGTAACCGGCTTTTCTATCCGGACCGAGCCTCTGCCCAGGACCCCTCTCGGTAAGCTCAGGCGTTTCATGATACATGAGGAAGCCCGGCCTAGTGGTCGTGTTGCAGAAGAAGGAAGTAAGGGCGAGGAGCCTTTCCCCGGGGAGATTGCACAAAAAATCGCGGCAGAACTGAAACGTTTCGTGAACGAGGGCAGGAGCATAAGGCTTGAAGACGATCTTGAAATCGATCTCGGCCTCGATTCGCTGACAAAGATAGAACTGCTCGTATCCCTTGAACGGGTGTTTTCCCTGAAGTTTCCGGAGGACCTCCTGGCGGACATCCACACCGTGAAGGAACTGATTAAAAGGATGTCGCTCCTGACGACCGGGGGATACTCGGCCGGCCCTGCCGCGGAGACGACATGGAAAGATATTCTCTTCAGGGAGCCCTCTGAGAGCGACCTTAGAATGGTCTCTCTTGAGAGGCCGGACAGCAGAATGGTCCCTTCTTTCTTGGCGCATTCTTTTCTTAAATATCTTTTTAAGTTGTGTTTCCGGCTTGAGGCAAGAGGCCTCGAAAATATTCCGAAAGCCGGCAATTTTATAATCGCCCCCAACCATTCAAGTTACCTCGACGGTTTTGCGGTGGTCCTGTCGCTGCCCTTTGCCGAATTCAGAAACCTCTATGCGCTTGGGCTGAGCGATTACTTCACCGGCACAGCGAAAGGTCTCTTTGCAAAAATCGCACACGTGGTCCCGATCGATGCCTCGGCATATCTGAACAAGGCGCTGCATATCTCCGCCTATGTGATGCGCCACGGCCGATCGCTCCTCATCTTTCCTGAGGGTGGCCGCGCGCAGGGGGGGACCCTTCTCGAATTCAAAAAGGGCGTCGGCATACTGGCAGTTGAGATGGGGGCCGCTGTAGTGCCGGCATACATAAGCGGCGCCTTCGAGTCGCTTCCCCGGGGCAGGGCCATTCCCAGGTTCAAGAAAATCACGGTCACTTTCGGAAAGCCTCTCCATGCGGAAGATATTGAACCGTCGAAAAAGCCGGCCGACATCGATGAATATCAGTATTTCGCGTCTGCGCTGAGGGAAAGGGTCGAGAGACTGAGGGAAAAAGCCGGCTCGTAATAATGCGATACCCGAAACTTCGTTATAGTTAGTAGTCACTTCTCCTGGCATGCGGGAAAAATGGTGGGAGGCGTTTCATGTTGACTAGGCAAAAAAAAGTGGTGCTTGCTTCCTCTTTCTCTCGGCGGTTTGTGCATCTTGAGACTTACAGCGTGAGACTTTTTGAGTCTTACTACCTTACATCTTGAGACACTACACCCTTTTGCCGATTTTCAGAGGAGCAAGTCCACCACTTTTTTTACTTGTTCCTTGACTACATTAGACGCCTTTTGTTGGCGTTTGTCAAGCCCTTATTTTTTTATCCTCTTTCTTCTCCGCTCATTCGACCGTGACCGCAATTTTCCTTGTCTTGGCCGATTCAGCCTTGGGAAGCACCAGCCGCAGCACGCCGTTTTTGACAATTGCCCTGATCCTGTCCCGGTCGATTTCATCGGATAATGCAAATACCCTCTGATAATCGCCTATCCCGTATTCAGAAGCGATCAGCCGGTGTCCCTCCGGGATTGCCGGCTCAACTCTTCCGTAGAGTGTCAGGACGTTTCTTTCGAGCGTGACATCCAGAGATTTTTCGTCCACTCCCGGCATGTCGGCAACGACGACGATCTCTCCCTTCTTTTCTATGATATCGACCGCAGGCGTGTATACTTTTCTTGTCCGGGTGCGCTCGATACCTTCCTTTGTTTCAACTTCTTTCTTCTGCAGTTCTGTAGCAACTTCAGCCATTGAGACCACCTCCTATTCTGACTTAATCTCTATTTTTCTGGGCTTTTCAGCTTCTGCGCGCGGCAGGCTGATCTCGAGGACACCCCCGGCCAACTGCGCCCGGACCTTTTCGGCATCGATGCCGAACGGCAACTCAAAGGTCTTGGTGAACTGTCCGAACCATCTCTCCTTGCGATGAAAGGATTCTCCTTCGGCAAGTTCCTCGGACCTCCTGGAGCCTCTTACGGTCAGGGTCTTTTCGACTACCGAAATTTCGATCGCTCCACGGTCCATCCCCGGCAGCTCGCTTGTTACTATTGCGTCGTCACCGGAGACCCAGACGTTGAACGCCGGAAATTCTGCGTTCGAGGGAGCAGTCTGGCTGAAAAAGGGCTGCCGCATGCGCTCAAACTCATCCCATGGGTCAAAAAGCCTTGCAAAATTTGTCATCAACATCTTAATTCCTCCTTCGTGTTTTTGTGATCTTTTTTTCTTGTTAATATTGCAACAGTCTTGCCAGCAAGGTATTTACCTTAATTCCGGAGTGTTATTGTTTTTGCGAAATTATTTTGTCGGCTTATTCGGTAAGTCTGGCCTATTTAGAATGGGTCACTTTGTCCCATGGGCAGAAAGGTCCTGTATCTCGTCCCCCAAGACACAACATACATTTTGTGCCTCGGAAAAAAAGAATGATTTTGATGGAAACGAAGGCTGGAGCAGACCCTACTTTCCCCCGGTAACGAAACTCCTCAATTCCAGGGAATCTTCAGGTGCTGCATCAACGAACATGACCCCGTAGAAGTTGACGCTGTCATGTCTGATATCAGTTCTGCGAATGACCTTCGCGTTCAGAAAAAGCCTTTTTCTGGTGGCGGGGTTAACGAAATTGAGCATGATCTTGTGTCCGGCAGGAAAGTCTGCGTTGCTCTTGAATGCCATGCCGTTTTCGCTAAAATCGATGGAGGTTCCCGTATACTTTATATTGTCCCCTGAGGATTGTATCGTAATCACGATCTGCAGCACGCGGCGAGGCGGGACTTTAAGATATCTAGATACAGTGGAGAGAAATTTTAATTTGTTTACCGGCAGTTCGAAAGAGGTGATCCCGCGGATGATCTCCTTGACCGGACTTGCCTCCGAGGCACTGAACGGCAGGCAGACTATCAGCGGGATACGGGAAAACGAGTTCGACTTGCAGATAGTCTCCACGTCTGTCCTGAAGTAATCAACGTTTCTCTGCGCGAGCAGTATTACCAGATCGCTTGTCCCTCCGGCGGATAATGCGTCACCGACCGAGTTGAAGACCGAATACTCCCCGCTGATGTCGGAAAGATGCGATTTTACTGTCCTCAGTCCGTCCGGAATATTCTCTATCACATGAATTTTTTTCATCGGTAATTTCGACGCCAGAACAGGGGGATCGCACTAAAGTTGCTGAAGTAATCTACACTTTTCACTGTGGTATGTCAATGGCGGCTAGGGGGGCACGGAGGATATGCGGACAAGGTTCATCTCTTGGAATTTTGCCTTGACAGAGGAGCACAAAAGGAGTAGTGTGTAACCAAAGAGCGAGTCTAAAATGGTGGTGGTCTTGCTCCTTTCTGCCAGTGCTCATGATATAAGGCGCAAGCCGAAAGTCGAATGACTTAGTCGTGAGATGATTAATCTCTGTGAGAAACCGGTGGAAAGGAACAGGCGCCACCTTTTTTTGTTTGTGGAGTAGTTCGTTACTCCTGGCATGCCCTCTTACCACGAGAATAGTTTCCTGATTACGAGCTCATCGCACTTATACTTACTGCATCTTTCCTGACTGCCCCGGCCGGAGCCGATCGACAAGTATCTGCTTGCCGTGGTCCCGTGCCGGGGGTTATAAAGCTATTTATCTTACCATAGGGTGTTAGGCCTGAAATACGCCCCCAAGATGCGATTATTTAAACGTCTTCATTATATATTCCGCGATCTCTTTCGCGTCCTTGTCCGAGATCGTCTTTTTATCGAATTTAGTCATGCCGGGCCCGGGATTTCTCATTTTCCCCACAATATCTTTGGCCGTTTTTACGCCGTGAGCTTCGCGGTCTTTTTGATGAAGAGTGAACGCTGGATTAATAATGTTCCCTCCGTCCGGATGGCAGGGGGAGCAATTCTCCATAAAGAGCGTCTCGCCCCTGTCCTTCTTGCCGTCCTCCTTCGCCCAACCGGCCGTGATCAACAAAGAGAGAGACATCCCAGCCAAAAGCAGTGCCACAGTCTTTTTCATAAACATCTCCTTTCGAAACAAGATTTGATTTGCGATGCATGAGTGCAACATAAAGGCTTAATCCCAATTCCAAAATTCTTCATACCGGTCTGGAGGCCCCTCATGGTAAAGGATCCCAGGCTACTTGTACCAGCCCCACCGACCGGCCCCATCCTTGTTCCTTTGTCAGGTTCACTGAATCTGTCCCCGGATTTCACCATCAGAATATTTTTCCGTATGCACATTAACATACGCGTCTCCCCTGTTGATCATCTCCACGAGCGACCCGACTGTTTTTCCCTTGAGAGGACCGACCATCTTGTCGGGAGTTATTGTGCCTTTCGCGAGGACTCCGCTGAATTTGCCGGGCTTCACCGGACCGGTGAAAAGAAGAACCACGGGTGGGCCGTTTCGCGTCTTCTTACCTTCATGAATATGCGCTGCGGTCACATTTTCGATGTCGTGAACCGTGAGCGTGTATTCCATCTTGCCGTCATCGGCGAGGTGAAAAACTGCCTGCCCCGTTGCCGCGGTCCTCACGGCGGGGATTACCTGCTTTCCCCCGAGCTCCGCCTTAAAGCTCTTCACCGCTTTTTCGGCGGCAACGCCGACGGAAGAAAGAAATACGATCACTGCAAAGAACATCAGATACGCCCTGAACTTTTTCATCACGCCCTCCCATGTTAGTTGCCGGTGGAAACTGGTACGCCTTTATCTACTTCTTATCACAGAATACGGGAGGTTTCAACAAACATTTTTGCAGGAAAGGAAAAGAATACGCGGCACTCTCGATTGAATTAATATGACTTTGCCATACGTATTTGCAATGGTGGCCGTACGGAGGGACAGGTAGTGAATCAGTGATCTATGGACGACCCGGTCGCATCAGCGGGAAGGCCGTCAGTCGAGCTTAAGATCTTTGAGTCTCTTCCAGAGCGTGACCCTGCTGATCCCAAGGTGCTTCGCGGTGAGCGTCTTGTTGCCCTTAAACATCGCAAGTGCGGACTTGATGTTCTCGGGGTCTCCCTGGTTTCCGCTCGTCTCTTCTTTCTTGTCGACAAAGACGTAGTCCGGCAGATCCGATACCTCGATTGTATCTCCCTTGCAGGTGATCGCGCTGTGTTCGAGTGCATTTATAAGCTGTCTGACGTTTCCGGGCCAGCTGTAGTTCTTTATCACTTCCACAGCGTGGGGGCTTATTCGCCGTATATCTTTATTGTTGACAATAGAGATTTTTTTCAGGTAATGGAAGGCGATGATGGGGACGTCCTCTACCCTCTCGCGCAAAGGGGGAACATTGATGAAGATCGAATTGACCCTGTAAAAAAGATCCTCACGGAACTTATCCGGCACAATACCTTGCAGGTCCTTATTTGTTGCCGAAATGAGACGAATATTCACCGGGATCGGCCGATGGTCTCCCACCCGTTCCACAACCTTTTCCTCGAGGACCCGCAGAAGTTTTGCCTGCATCAGCATCGGCATATCGCCGATCTCATCGAGGAAGATACTGCCGTCATTGGCCGCTTCAAACCGACCTATCCTGTCGTTTACAGCGCCGGTAAAGGACCCTTTTCTATGACCGAAAAGTTCGCTCTCGAGGAGGTGATCGTTCAGGGAGGCGCAGTTCATGGTGATGAAGGGGCCGTCTTTCCTTCTGCTCAGCTTATGGATCGCGTTTGCGACAAGGTTCTTTCCCGAACCGCTTTCGCCGCAGACCAGCACAGGCGCTTCGCTCATTGCCGCGTTCCTGATCTGTTCGTAGAGTTTCGTCATCGCCGGGCTTTTACCCAGCAACCCCATAAACCAGTACTCCTGCCTCAGTTCCTGCTTGAGTTCCTCAATTTCCAGCTCTTTCATATAAAGAGAGGTAATGTCCGTCATGGTTTCGACAGCGCCGACGACTGTGCCGCCGTTATCTTTTAATACAACTGCATTTTTCAGCAGATATACCGCCCGCCCGTCGCTCGACCTTATGCGGCATTTCTTGTTGCAGACAGCCCCTGTCTTGAAAAGATCGCAGCTCTTTTGTACTCCGCTGTCGGTCAGCACAACGCAGGTGTCGCTGTCGAGCATGGTGCACTGCTTACCTATGACCTCGTCTTTGCGATAGCCGGTTATTTCCTCGGCAGCCTTATTGAAGAATAAAATATTGCCCTCGGCGTCTACCACCATGAGACCATCCCTCATCGTCTCGACTATCTGGGCCAGAAATCTTGGGTCTTGAAAAAATTGTTCAATCATTAATCAACATGTTAAAGCATTAACAGTTAACACGTTAAGCTGTTAATTAACGTGCTTAACATTTTTTACCATGTTAACAGATAGATAGTCAACAAAAAAATTTGTTTACGTGCTAACTATCTGATATTAAACAAACTTAATTTTTGTTTCAACAGGCATGAAAAGTGCTTTATTAGGTTTCAGATTTAATTGCAAATAGCAATAGACCTAAAATTGCAAATAGCAATAGACGCAAACAGGAAGGAGAAGAAGATGAAAAAGGTATTGATTGCGGTAGACGACACGAAGGGTTCAAAGGCCGTCTTATCGACCTTTTTCAACCTGGTCAATCCGGTGCAAGAAGTAGTACTGCTGAATGTCGAGAGGCTCGAGGGGGAATCACTGATGATCGACATGCTCGGGGATGCCGAACTTTCGACCCTCCGGGAGATGGTGAGAGACTCCGAACATAAAAAGGCGCTCGATGCCCGGGCCGGCAAGGTACTTGATTTTTATCGCAAAGAGATAGAAGAGAGTTGCAGGGCGAGCGTGAAAACAGTAATACGCGAAGGCATTCCGGCAGAAGAAATCCTCAAAGCGGCTGATGAGGAAGGCGCCGAGCTTATCATTCTGGGCCAAAGCAGACAGAAGGGGTTCGGCAGGCTGGTCGGCGGCAATGTCGCAAAGGACGTTCAGCAGCAGGGCAAAGTGCCCGTTCTGATCGCAAAAGCAGCCTCGATGTGCGAGGAGCCCTATAGCTGGCGGGATGCGTACGCTGCGGTTTCAATAACAACGGCAATAATTTTTTGTATGTTTCTTTTAGGGGTGATCCTTGAAAAAGGGACATTTTTACATTAACCCGTAGGACCCACGAAGTAAAGGAGAATAGACATGAAAAAAGTATTGATTGCGGTAGATGACACGAACGGTTCCAAGGCAGTATTATCCGTCTTTCAGAACCTGGTCCGGCCGCCGGAAGAAGTGGTGCTTCTCCACGTCGAAAGGCTGGAAGGCAAATCAATGATGATCGATATGCTCGGCGAGGCCGAATTATCAACGTTGAAGGAATCATTAAAAGGCACGGAATACAAGGAGCAGCTCGACAAGAGGGCTGAGCAGATCCTGACCCATTACCGGAAGGCGCTGGAAGACGGAGGACTGATCAGGGTAAAGACCATTTTGCGCGAGGGCATCCCCTCCGAGGAAATCTGCAAGGTTGCAGAGGCGGAGAATGTGGACCTCATCGTGGTCGGCAGCAACGAAAAGAGGGGCTTCGACAGGCTTGTCGCAGGATGCGTCAGCAAGGATGTCGAAAGGAATGCCTCGGTCCCGGTGATCATCGGGAAGTGTGACGCACGTGAAAAGGCGTTGGAGGTGAAGGAGGCAGCGGCTACTGCGTAAGCCCGGGCCGCCGGACAAAAACCGTTTATGTTCTTATGAAACAGCATTGAAATAGTCAGACTGAAAAAAAATAATCAAAAGAGGAGGAGATATGAAGAAGATTTTGGTAGCAGTTGACGGCAAGAAAGACACCGCCGGCGTAGTCACACTGTTCCAGAACATGGTGTCGACGCCGGACAACGTAGTGCTGGTCCATGTCCAGCAGTTGGAAGGGAACGCCATGATGACCGCGATGCTGGGCGACGCGGAAATGGCAACTTTAAAGGAATCTCTCAAGGACACGGAGCACAAGGACAAGCTCGACCAGAAGTCCGAAAAGATCCTCTCCCACTACAAAGAAGAGTTTGAAAAAGGCGGCTTGAGGAATATCAAGACCGTGGTGAGGGAAGGACATCCTTCCGAGGAGATACTGAAAGTCGCGGAAGAAGAGAACGTGGATCTTATCATCGTCGGCTGCGGCGGCAAGACCCGGCTTCAGAGGCTGGTTACCGGCTGCGCATCCAGAGATGTAGAAAGGAATGCGAAGGTACCTGTACTGATTGCGAAAGGCAACGGTTGCGGTGAGCATGCACATTCCTGGAGCGGGAGGGAAGAAGCATATGCCATACGGTAGTTATATTTCGGCTCTGACCGCGGTTGTTCTCGGTTTGTCCCTCGGATTTATCCTGCAGAGGGGACGCTTCTGTCTCAATTCTGCCTTCAGGGACATCATATTCATACAGGACCTGACACTTTTCCGGGCTTATCTGCTCTGCGTCGTTGTTGCGCTGGTGGGGACGAACCTTTTGGAAGATGCAGGGCTCATCATGTCGTTTGATCAGGAGACGGGAAAACTCGTATCGACCACTCTCCTTCGCCAGAATTTCGTTCCAATCGCAAATATCCTCGGAGGTTTTATTTTCGGCCTTGGGATTGTTCTTGCGGGCGGGTGTGCCAGCGGTATCGTTTACAGGCTTGGAGAAGGGCAGATGGCTGCCCTGATCGCAATCATCGGATTCTTCTTCGGCGTTGCCACGACGACAGATGGACTCCTGAGCCCTGTTCTCAGATATCTGAAGGGATTCAAGGTCACGGTCTTCGGGAAGACAAATCCAGCTGTGTGGGACCTCTTCGGGGGGAGCCCCATTGCCAAGTGGGCCACTATTGCGGTTTTTTCCATTGCAGCGTTGGCTTTTGTCTTCAGGGGGAAGCCGACTTTCGGCAAGTCAGGAAAAGGTTATTCGTGGGGTCTGACAGGTGTTCTCATCGGCCTGCTGACCATCCTGGCCTGGGAAATATCGTCCCTGTTCGGCGGCGTTCCGAGAGGTCTGGCGATTACTACCCCAATAAGGGAATTCTTCAATTCAGTACTTACGAATAGCTCCCATTCTCCTTTCCCCGAGTTCAGCTTCCTCGGGATTTTCACGGGCACCTGGGGTGTCTTTTTCATCCTTGCCGTTCCTTTCGGTGCGGCGCTCAGTTCGCTGGGGCTCAAGGAATTCAAATGGAAGATACCGCCTGCGAAGGAATTTCTTACGGTCTTCTTCGGCAGCATCCTGATGGGAGTTGGCGCTGTAATCGCCGGCGGGTGCAACCTCGGTCACGGAGTAACAGGCATGTCGACGCTGTCCATAGCGAGTTTTGTTGCCATCACGGCGATCGTTTTGGGAAACTGGACAATGGTCTACTTTAAGTTTATAAGGGAAACAGAGTAGTTGTTCTTCCACTGCACTCGGGTCGCGGTACCGACTCCGCGGCCCCATTTTTTGCTTTATGACGGTTGAAAGCGCGCGAAGACGCGGAGGCAGAGCTAAGGGGAGTTCGGGGCCTTTGAGAATACAAGGAGGCCTTCAGATGAAGGGACAAGAGAAAGAAACTACGCTGACAAGCAGTTACCATGAAAGGGTGACCCGCCTCTTCGAAAAGTGTCGGGGAATAGACGAAAAGATGCGGAAGGAGGGTAAAAGGCCAATTGTCACGGATACTCTGAAGGGGTTTATCCCGTCGGAAAACATAGGTTCGAATAACATCGAACAAGCAATGGAATATATCGCCGACCTCGAAAACGAGATCGATTCCCTCATCAGCCATTTCGAGACGGGCGAACATGCCGGATAAATTACTATCGTTTCGGTATCATTATACTGAAGACGCCGGAGAGATTCGGGCTTAGCGCGTATTTGCCGGGCCGACGACCGGATTGCGGATCACCCCTATCTTTTCGATCTCTACCTCAACCAGATCGCCCGCCTTCAGGAAGACGGGGGGCCGGCGCTTAAAGCCCACACCCGAAGGCGTTCCCGTAGAGATAATATCTCCCGGCTCCAGCGTCATCAGAGAGCTGAGAAAAGCGATCGTCCACCCCACCGGAAAGATCATATCGGCCGTATTCCCATCCTGAAGTATGATGCCGTTTACACGCGTCCTGATCTGCAGGTTCTGCGGATCAGGAATGTCAGAAGCTGACACGATGCCGGGCCCCATCGGCGCAAAGGTGTCAAGGGCCTTACCCGCAGTCCATTGGCTTGTCTGCATCTGGAGGTCACGGGCGCTGACGTCGTTCATTATCGTGTAGCCGGCTATGAAGTCAAGCGCCTCACCCTCCGCAACCCCTTTGCAACGCCGGCCGATGACTACTGCCAGTTCGCCCTCGTAGTCGACCTGCGTGCTGATTTGCGGCAAGACAATCGGACTTTTCGGCCCGCAGAGGGAATTACGGAATTTGGCGAAGAAAGTAGGCACGCCGGCAATGTCCATTTGGACTTCCGCAGCGTGCTCCAGGTAGTTCAGTCCGAGGCAGATGATCTTGTCCGGGTCAGGCACCGGCGGCCCGATCTCGACTTTTTCGACGGACATCAACTGCCCCTCTCCACCCGCAAGCATGGCGTCCGCAAGGCGAAGGATCTTATCTAAGTACGATGGCCCCGACTCAAGAAGGCCCCGAACAGTAGCCGGGGCCTGGCGGTCCGCCGGGTTCAGTGCACCCACATCCGCCAGAAGAGGGCCCCTCGTGATTCCCGCCCTCCACTTTCCATCCCCCCGGTAACTGACAATATGCATCATCGCCCTCGCGTTACTGCGGTCGCCGGACGGCGAGCGCTGCATATGAGTTATTCGACTTGAAGGCGACGTCTTCTGCAGAGCGGTACAAGTCGACAACCCATGCCCGCCTTCCATCCTTTGGCTCCGACGACCAGACGCAGCATTCTGCGAGCGGGAAGTCAGCGTCGATCTTGCCGAGCGTCCTCAGCTCGTCTCTCTTCGGCATCTGCCAATCATTGAACCCGCCGAGCCGAAGTCCTTCTACATATCTTTTGGCCTGCTCCCACGTCATGGTCTTGCCGGAATCTATCGCCCACTGCAGACCTGTCTTTGTATCAGTGATGAGTCCCCCGGTTGAAGAGAGAAATCTGAATGCAACCGGAGACGGAAGAACCGTTTCCGTACCGGCCATACCGCTCTTAATTGTTATTTCCCGGAGATCGGTGCCCGCAGCGTGCAGAAGAAGTTTGTAGTTCGATTCCGGATAACAGCCGGGGAAGAAGAACCGCCCGTCTGCACCGGTAGTCGTCTCGAACTTGGCGTATCCGCTTACCGGTTTTTTCTGGAGAGCGATCACCTTCACATTAGGAATCGGCTGTCCGCTTCCGTTCAGAACAGAGCCGCTTATGGCGGAGACTTTTTTCGAGCAGGACAGAAGTAAGGAAAATATCGGGAGGACGGCGAAGAAGAAGAGGAGGATCAGGAAGAGTTTGTTTATTCGCGGTCTCACTTTGTTAAGTATATGAAAAAAAAGGCGTCTATACAAGAGATATCATTTCGTATCGTTTCTTATCTGAGGCAACGTGGAGGGTTCAGTTCCTCTGGCCGACAATAACGGTTTACTCAGGTAAACATTGCAATTATACCGGTCTTCGTAAAGCTTCGCGAAATGATAGCTTCTCATAAAGATCTCGCTATGCGGCTTGACGACCTTGAGAAAAAGTACGACGCGCAGTTTAAGATGGTCTTTGACGCGATCCGGCAGTTAATGACGCCGCCGGAAAAACCAAAACGAAAGATCGGAGTTAAACGAGAAGAGAATTAGCGGGGCGTTGCCCCGGACCCCAGTTACCTTTTTTATCGGATCAGTGCTGTCCGGTTAAGAAACAGGCGAATACTTAAAACTATATGGCACGTAAGGATAATCACAACATTTTTTGTGGTGTCGACTTGAATACGCATCGACGAATGGGCAATTCTTTCGGAACTGA